>NZ_JANQCH010000005.1 GCF_024723325.1 Agrococcus sp. HG114 | reverse complement strand
GCGCTCGCTGCACCGCGGCCTCGGCCTCGGCCTTCTCCCCCGGCGCCGTCGCCCGCTCGAGGCGGCCGAACGCATCCGCCGCCTGTGACCGCTGCGCCTCGCTCGCGCCTTCGAGCAGCGGCGCCGCGAGCGAGCGGCGCCGCTCGAGCGTCGCCGTCAGCGCCGCCCAGCGCTCGTCGACGCTCGCGCCCAGGCGCCGCATCGAGACCGACGCGGCCACCGTCCAGACGACCGCGATGAGCGCGAGGACGACGACGGCACCGATGACGATCCAGAGGATGGCGAGGGGGTCCATGCCCTCCACCTTAGGCGGCTCAGTCGCCGAGCACCCGGCGCGTCCAGGCGCTCGCGAGCAGCCGATCGGGGTCGAGCTCGTCGCGCGCGGCGAGGAAGGCGGCGAAGCCCGGGAGCCGCTGCGCGAGCTCGGCCGCGCGGAGCGAGTGCAGCTTGCCGAGGTGCGGCCGGCCGTCGTGCGCGAGCAGGATCGGCTCGACGAGGTCGAAGAGCGGCCGGGGGTCCTCGCGCCACCACCGGTGCGCGGCGATGTAGCCGGTCGCGCGGCCGTTCGCGGCCGAGAGGTGCGCGTCGTCGGCGCCGATCGCGCGCACCTCGAACGGGAAGGTCGGCACGAGGTCGACGCGGCGCAGCGCGCGGTCGATCTCGCGGAGCGCGTCGGGCACCGCCTCGACGGGCACGCCGTACTCGAGCTCGCGGAACCGCACGCGCCGCTCGGACACGAACGCGACGTGGCTGGACTCGACGAAGCGCCCGCGGGGCATGAGGCGCGCCGCGAGGTCGTTGAGCGCGGGAGCGGCGCGCGGCACGCCCGCCGCGACGGCGAGCAGGGCGCGGTGCGCGTGATCGGTCAGGACGCGTTCGTCGATGAAGCGCGCGACCGCGGGGCGCGGCGCGAGCGGGCCCGCGGCGTCGACGCGCGTGTTCGACTTCGTCACAGCGAGCCGCGTCGCGGCGAACCAGTAGAGCTCGAAGTGGTCGGTGCGCTCGAGGAGGCCCATCCAGTCGTCGAGCACGGAGTCGAGCCGCACGGTCGCCTCGACCGCCTCGAGCGCGAACGCCGGCACCGCCTGCACCGTCACGTCGACGAGCACGCCCAGCACGCCGAGGCCGAGCCGCACCGCGGGCAGGAGGTCGGGGCGCTCGTGCTCGCTCACCCGCAGGATCCGGCCGTCGGGCGTCACGAGCGTCGCGCCCACGACCCAGGAGCCGATCGAGCGGTGCCGGAGCCCCGTGCCGTGCGTGCCGGTCGAGATCGCGCCCGCGATGGTCTGCGCGTCGATGTCGCCGAGGCAGTCGATCGCGAGGCCGCGCTCCGCGAGCAGCGACGAGAGCTCCCGCACCGTCGTGCCCGCGCCGACCGTGGCGCGCCGAGCGGGGAGGTCGAGCTCCACGAGGCCGTGGAGCGCATCGACGTGCAGCTGCGCGTCGTCGGGCCGCGCGGCCGCAGAGAAGGAGTGCCCGCTGCCCACGGGGCGCACGGAGCCGCCGCGGGCGCGCACGCGCTCGAGCGCGAGCCGCACCTCGTCGACGGAGGCAGGGGCGTGGACCTCGCTCGGCTCAGCGCGGTACGAGCGCCCCCAGTTCCGCCACATCACCGCGCGCCTCCCGTCTCACAGCAGCTTCCTGCCCTCGCCACGATACGTGGGCACGGTCGCGACGACCTGATCGCCCGAGACGATGTGCAGCTCGTCGGTGCGCTCGCACAGCTCGCCCGCCTTCGCATGCCGCATCCACACGCGGTCGCCGAGCTCCAGCCGGTCGGCGGCGGCGCCGCGCACGGGCGTGTGGACCTCGCCGACGCCCTCCTCGCGGTCGAGCCGGAGCCCCTCGGGCCACACGGCGACGGGCTCCTTGTCGTGACCGGCAGGCCCCGACGCGACCCACCCGCCCCCGAGGAGCGTCACCCAGCCCGGGCCCGGCCGCCGCACGACGGGGAGCGCGAACGCGAGCGCCGGCGCGACGCTGAACGCGCGGTAGCCGTCGAAGAGGTGCGCACCGAAGAGCCCGCTGCCCGCGGCGATCTCGGTGACGGCCGGATCCTGCGCGGTCGTCTCGATCGAGCCGGTGCCGCCGCCGTTGACGAGCTCGAGGTCGGCGACCTGCCGGACGGCGGCGATCGCCGCGCCGCGACGCTCGCGCAGCTCGCGCACCGAGAGCCGCTGCATGAGCCGCAGCGCCGCGGGCGGCACGAGGCCGCGCGGCACCGCGTTCTGCACGCCCGACACCTGCGCCTCGTACGACATGACACCCACGAGCCGGAAGCCCGGCCGCTCGACGACAGCGCGCGCGAGCGCCTCGAGCTGCGCGGGGGTGCGCTGGGGCGAGCGTCGCACCCCTGCGTAGAGCGGCCCCAGCCGCCACGACGCGTCGAGCTCGATCGCGATGCGCAGCTCGGGATGGCCGGGCGCGACGCGGTCGATGAGCTCGAGGTGGTCGACGCTGTCGACCATGAGCGTGATGCGCTCGCGTGCCGCGTCGTCGCGCACGAGCGCACGCAGAGCCGCCCGGTCGGTCGTGGGGTAGCCGACGAGCACGTCGTCGATCGAGGCCGAGAGCCACAGCGCTTCGGGCAGCGTCGCGGCGAGCACGCCGTGCCAGCCCGGTGTCGCGAGCACGGCCTCGATCACGGCACGCGTGCGCACCGACTTCGTCGCGAGGCGCAGCGGCACGCCGCCGGCCCGCGCCACCATGTCGGCGGCGTTCCGCGCGAGCGCGTCGAGCGAGCACGCGGCGAACGGGCCGTCGAGGTGCGCGGTCGCGGCCTCCATGCGCTGCCAGTGCCCGTCGGCGCGCCACGGCTGGGCGTCGGCGAGCCGGAGCGTCATCGCTGCTCGCCGATGGCCGCCGCGAGCATCGGTGCGGCCGCCTCGATCGAGCGGCGGGATGCGTCGGAGTCGTTGGTGCGCAGCCACGCGTAGGTGATGCCGTCCGTCACGTGGAGCACGAGGCTCGCGACCTCCGAGGTCGGCATCGCGGGGTCGGTGACGCCCAGCTGCTCGCGGACGTGCTCCACGAGCTCGCTCACGCCCTCGACGTAGCGCTCCTGCACGGCCGCGGGCAGGTGGGCGAGCGCGGGCGTGCGGCGGCAGTACGCCATGATCTCCATGATCGCCAGCTCGTACTCGGGGTGCTCGAGGAACGCGTCGAACCAGCGGTGGAACGTGACCCGCACGGCGTCCTCGAGCGTGGCGCCCTCGGGCAGGGCGACTCCGGTGCTCGGCTGGATTGCGATGTAGCCGTAGGCCTCGCCGATCATCTCGTCCCGCGACGCGAACACGTAGTGGAACGTCGCGAGCGGCACGCCTGCCTCGGCTACGATGGCGCGCACGGTCGCTCCGTGGATGCCCTCGCGGGCGATCACCCGCAGCCCTGCCTCGATGAGGTCCTGGCGGCGGACGCTGGCCGGCTTCCGCATCGAGCGGCTCCCCTCGTGGACTGGGACGAGCGTCCCACTGCACACCATACGACAGCGCCGCGCCCCTTCGGGGGACGCGGCGCTCGTCGGTGCCGGGTTAGGCCTCGACCTTGGGCTTCGGGCGCGACGCGAAGGTCTCGAACGCCACGCGCGGCTGCTCGCGGTCCGAGATCTCGGCGATGTCGCGGCCGAGGAGGAACCCGCCGATCCAGTCGCCGAAGACGCGCAGCTTGCGCTCCCACGTGGGCATGGCGAAGCCGTGGTAGCCGCGGTGCGCGAGCCACGCGAGCGGGCCCGTGAACGCGATCTTGCCCTTCTGGAACGCGCCCTTCCAGAGGCCGAGGCCCGCGACCGCGCCCTGGTTGGCGTG
Source organism: Agrococcus sp. HG114 (assembly GCF_024723325.1). Classification (GTDB taxonomy): domain Bacteria; phylum Actinomycetota; class Actinomycetes; order Actinomycetales; family Microbacteriaceae; genus Agrococcus. The sequence continues at coordinate 36,000 of NZ_JANQCH010000005.1, read as the reverse complement.
GATGTACTCGCGCGGCGCGTCCCCGCGCAGCACGGCGACGATGTTCTTCGCGAGGAGCCGGCCCTGGCGCACCGCGTGCTGGGCGTTCGGGACGCAGAAGCCGCCGGGCCCGGGGGTGCTCGACTTGTCGGGCACGGCCGAGACGTCGCCGGCCGTCCAGGCATCGGGCACGACCTCGCCGTCGCGGGCGACCTGCATGGTCGCGAGGGCGGTGATGCGGCCGCGATCGTCGAGCGGCAGGTCGGTGAGGCGCACGACCGGGTTCGCCATGACGCCCGCGGTCCAGATGATGAGGTCGGAGCCGAAGCGCTCGCCCGTCGAGAGCTCGACGACGCCGTCGAGCGCGCTCTGCAGCTGCGTGTCGAGGTGCACGTCGACGCCGCGGCCGCGGAGGTCCTCGACGACCCGGACGGCGGTCTTCTCGGAGACCTCGGGCATGATGCGCCCCATCGCCTCGACGAGGTGGAACTGCACGTCGTCGAAGGCGATCTCGGGGAAGCGCGACAGCAGGTGGGTCGCGAGGTCGCGCAGCTCGGCGATCGTCTCGATGCCCGCGAAGCCGCCGCCCACGACGACGACCGTCAGCAGGCGGTCGCGCTCGGGTCCCTCGGGCAGCGCGGCGGCCTTCGCGAAGTTCGAGACGAGCCGGTCGCGCACGGCGATGGCCTCCTCGATCGTCTTCATGCCGATCGCCTCGTCGGCGACGCCCGGGATCGGGAAGGTGCGCGAGACGGAGCCGGCCGTCATGACCAGCACGTCGTAGTCCATCGTCGAGGGGCCGCCGACCTCGGGCTGGATCGTCGCGACCTTGTTCGCGTGATCGACGTTCGTGACCTTCGCCTGCACGACGCGCGTGCGGCTGAGGTGCCGGCGCAGCGGCACGATCGCGTGGCGCGGCTCGATCGAGCCCGCGGCGACCTCGGGCAGGAACGGCAGGTACTGCATGTACGGCCGCGGGTCGACGATCGTGATCTCCGCCTCGGACTCACCGAGCAGGCGCTCGAGCCCGCGAGCGGTGTACAGGCCGGCGTAGCCGCCTCCGACGATCAGGATCTTGTTCACGGACACACACTTCTTCCCGGTATCAGATGAGGAGTCGTCCCAGTCTAACGCGGGCTGGGAGCCGCGCCCTGCACCGCGCTGCCCCGCTGGCCCGGCGCGCACGCGCACCGCTCGGGCGACCAGTCGGCGAGCGCGAGCGTCGCGTCGCCGATCGGGTTCACCCCCGGGCCGGCCGCGAGCGAGTGCGCGAGCACCGCGTGCAGGCACTTGACGCGCGTCGGCATGCCGCCCGCGCTGATGCCCGCGATCTCGTCGACGACGCCGTGCGCCTCGCGCGCGGCGAGGTAGGCGACGTGGGCGGCCGCGTAGCGCTCGGCGACCTCGGGGTCGGCGAGCCGCTCCTGGAGCGCCGCCATCGTGCCATCGGCCTCGAGCCGCGACGCGGCGGCTGTCGCGGCCGGGTGCGTGAGGTAGTAGAAGGTCGGGAACGGCGTGCCGTCGGGCAGCCTCGGGCTCGTCACGACCACGGTCGGGGCGCCGCACGCGCAGCGGGCGCCGATGCCGAGGACGCCGCGCATGGTGCGCCCGAGCTGGAGGGCCATGATCTCGAGGTCGCGCTCGGTCGCCGGCTCGATGCCCGGCGCGCCACCGGCCCCGCCCACCGCGGCCGTCACTGCGGCTCGCCGATCTCGGCGGGCAGCCCGAAGCTCGCCGGCCCGGCGTCCGTGAGCCCCGCGATGACGAACGACGACGCGGCCGCGGCGGCCCAGTCGCCCTCGGGCTCCTCGAGCGTCGCGGACGGCACCTCGGCGGCGGCCGTCTCGAGGGTCGTGCGGTCGTCGAGCAGCACGAAGCTCGTCTCGCCCGGATAGACGAAGAAGAGCCGGTCGCGCGCCTGCGCCTCGATGTAGGCCGGGTCGTCCCAGCGCGCCTGCTGCTCCTCGAGCGACTCGACGTTCGCCTGCTGCGCCGCGACCTGCGCCTCGAGCGCGGCGATGTCGCGACGCTGCTCGAGCAGCAGCCCCACCGACGGCGCGAGCACCACGATGCCGGCGAGCACGAGCCCCACGACCACGAGCAGCAGCCACGAGACGCGCAGCTGCGGGGCGGCGGGACGGGTCGAGGGCACCCGCCGAGGATATCGGCGAGTGCCCTCGCGCGCGGTCAGCACCGCGGCCGGTCCTCGAGCGGCGTCAGCCCTCGAAGCGCGGGTAGGCGCCCGCGCCCGCGTACTCCGCCGCCTCGCCGAGGTCCTCCTCGATGCGCAGCAGCTGGTTGTACTTCGCGACGCGCTCGCTGCGGGCGGGCGCGCCCGTCTTGATCTGGCCGGCGTTGACGGCGACCGCGATGTCGGCGATCGTCGTGTCCTCCGTCTCGCCCGAGCGGTGCGACAGCACCGAGCCGTAGCCCGCCTGCGTCGCGATGCGGATGGCGTCGAAGGTCTCGGAGAGGGTGCCGATCTGGTTGACCTTGACGAGCAGCGCGTTCGCGGCGCCGCGCTCGATGCCGTCGATGAGCCGCTCGGGGTTCGTCACGAACAGGTCGTCGCCGACGAGCTGCACGCGGTCGTCGAGCCGCTCGGTGATCGCGGCCCAGCCGTCCCAGTCCTCCTCGCCCATGGGGTCCTCGATCGTGACGAGCGGGTACGCGTCGACGAGCTCGGCGAAGTAGTCGGTCATGTCGGCGCTCGAGCGCTCCTGGCCCTCGAAGCGGTACACGCCCTCGGAGTAGAACTCTGTCGCCGCGACGTCGAGCCCGAGCGCGATGTCGGTGCCGGGCGTGAAGCCGGCCTGCTCGATCGCCTGCACGAGCAGGTCGAGCGCGGTGCGGTTGCTCTGCAGCGCGGGCGCGAAGCCGCCCTCGTCGCCGAGGCCCGTCGAGAGCCCCTGCTCCTTGAGGATGCCCTTGAGCACGTGGTAGGTCTCGGCGCCCCAGCGCAGCCCCTCGCGGAACGTCTCGGCGCCGATCGGCAGGATCATGAACTCCTGGATGTCGACGCCCGTGTCAGCGTGCGCGCCGCCGTTGATGACGTTCATCATCGGCACCGGCAGGAGGAACGCGTTCGGCCCGCCGAGGTAGCGGAACAGCGGCAGGTGCGCCGAGTCGGCGGCGGCCTTCGCCACGGCGAGCGAGACGCCGAGGATCGCGTTCGCGCCGAGGTTCTTCTTGTTGCCGCTGCCGTCGAGCTCGATGAGCGTCGAGTCGATGATGCGCTGGTCGTCGGCCGAGAGGCCCTCGATGGCCTCGGCGATCTCCTCGTTGACCGCGTCGACGGCCTGCTCGACGCCCTTGCCCAGGTAGCGGCCCGCGTCGCCGTCGCGCAGCTCGTAGGCCTCGAAGGCCCCGGTGGATGCGCCGCTCGGGACCGCGGCGCGGCCCACGGAGCCGTCGGAGAGCAGCACCTCGACCTCGACGGTCGGGTTGCCGCGGGAGTCGAGGATCTCGCGTGCCTGCAGGGTGTCGATCAGTGCCACGGGTGCTCCTTGGGATCGCAGTGGATGGCCGCCCCCGAGCCTAGTGTTCGCCGCGTCCCGGCACACCGCGCGCGGTGGAGCTGAAGGTGGAGACGCGTTCGCGTCTCCACCGCGACCCCAGCGCCGAGGCACGTCCCGTGCCTCGGACCGGAGCCGGCCTCACCCGATCGGCTTCACCTCGAGCGTGGCCGCCGCGTCGCCCGGGCGCACGAACGCGAACTGCGTGGCACCGGATGCCGCGAGCTGCTCGAGCAGGCCCGTCACGTTCTTCGTGCGCCGCTGCATGCGCACCGTGTGGCCGGCGGCGACGAGGTCGCGCTTGATCGCGAGCGCCTCGGCGGGCGGGGTCTGCTTGTCGACGAGCAGCGCGATCGCCTCGCGCGCTCCCCCGGCGGGCAGCTCGACGAGGTCGACGAGCCGCTCGAAGCCGAGCGAGATGCCGACCGCCGGCATGTCCTGCCCGAGGAACCGCCCGATCATGCCGTCGTACCGGCCGCCCCCGCCGATCGAGAACGGCAGGTCGGGGTGGGCGATCTCGAAGATCGGGCCCGTGTAGTAGCCCATCCCGCGCACGAGCGTCGGGTCGAACTCGAGGCGGATGCCGACGCTCGCGTCCAGCAGGGAGCGCACGTCGTCGAGCACGGCCGCGTCGAGCCCCTCCGGCACCCGGCCGTCGCGGATCTCCTCGAGCGTCGCCATGAGCCGCTCGCCGTCGATGCCGCGCTCCGCGAGCTCGGCGACGACGCCGTCGCGGGCGATCTTGTCGAGCTTGTCGACCGTGATGAGCGCCGCGTCGCGCAGCTCCTCGGGCACGCCCGCGTGCTCGAGCGCGGCGGCGAGGATGCGGCGGTCGTTGACGCGCACGAACGCGTCCGGGATCCCGAGCCGCGTGAGCGCATCCGCCGTCGCCGCGAGCAGCTCGAGCTCGGCCACGATGCCCGGCTCGCCGGCGATGTCGATGTCGCACTGCATGAACTGGCGGAACCGCCCGCGCTGCGGGCGCTCGGCTCGCCATACCGGCGCGATCTGGATCGCGCGGAACACCGGCGGCAGCGCCGCGCGGTTCGTGGCGATGAAGCGCGCGAGCGGCACGGTCAGGTCGAACCGGAGGCCGAGGTCGGCGAGCTCGAGCGGGGCGCCCGCGCCGCGCAGGTCCTCCGCGGAGAGCCCCCGCCGCATGATCGCGAACGCGAGCTTCTCGTTGTCGCCGCCGAGCCCGGCGTGCAGCCGGTCGGCGTCCTCGACGACGGGCGTCTCGATCTCCTCGAACCCGTGGTCCTCGTAGGCGTCCCGGATGACGCGCAGCACGCGCTCGCGGCGCCGCTTCTCGACGGGCAGGAAGTCGCGCATGCCGCGCGGCGGGTGCACCTGGGTTGCCATGCCGACCATTCTCCCGCACCCGCGTGCGCGCCCTCGCGCGCCGGCGCATCCGCCGATGGCACCATGGCCGCGTGCGACGACGCTGGCCCTTCACCGACCGCGCCGTGCCCGTGGTGGCATGGCGGCTGCTCATCCTGCTGACGGCGGTGTTCGCCGAGGTGTGGAACATCGCGAACATGCTGCGCTCGGGCGAGCCGCCCACCGAGCACTTCGCGTACTTCACGGTGCAGGCGAACCTCATGGTCATCGCGCTCATGGCCTGGCTGCTGCTCGTGCCCGAGCGACGGCGGCCGCGCTGGTTCGACCACGTGCGCGGCGCCATCACCGCCTACATCGTGCTCACGGGCCTCGTGTACGCGGTGCTGCTCGCGAAGCCCGACGAGGTGTGGGCGTGGTCGATCGAGTTCACGAACGCCGCGCAGCACCGGTTCATCCCGTGGATGGTCGGGCTCGACTGGCTGCTCGTGCCGACGGCGGGGCGCATCCGCGTCGCGCGGGCGGTGTGGTGGATGTCGTACCCGGTCGCGTACCTCGTCGCGGCGTGGCTGCGCGGCGGGCTCGTCGACGGCTGGTTCCCCTACCCCTTCCTCGACCCGGGCGAGCACGGCGGCTGGGCCGGGCTCGTGTGGCCGACGGGCCAGGTGCTCATCGCGTTCGTGGTCGGGATCCTCGTCGTCGCGGCGATCGGCGCCCTCCGGCACCGGGAGTCGGCGGAGCGGTCCGCGCCCGTGCCGGTTCAGCGGCCGGCGCGGGACGCCGCGAGCCTCGACTCGAGCCCGTCGAGCACGAGCTCGAGGCCGTACGCGAACTCGTCGCCGTAGTCGTAGCCGCGGCCGACGATCGCCTGCTCGATGAGCGCGACCATGCGCGGGAAGCGGTCGGCGGGCAGCGCCATCTGCTGGGCGAGCTCGTCGACGCCGCCACCGGGCTCGAAGGGCAGGCTCTGCTCCGTGATGACGAAGCCGTAGACGTAGGCGTCGAGCACCGAGAACGCGTGCGCCGCGAGCTGCACCGGGAAGCCCCCGCGGTGGAGGCACTCGAGCACCGCCTCGAGGTGGCCGAGGAGCGTCTCGCCCGCCGCGCGCCGCGACTCGACGATCGCCGGGCCCCACGGGTGCCTCGCCATGACCGCCCGGAGCGACGCGCAGCGCGTGCGGATGCCGTCGCGCCACGGCACATCGAGCGGCGGCGGCTCGACCTGCGCCATGAGCCAGTCGCCGAGCGCGTCGAGCAGCGCCTCCTTGCTCGCGACGTGGTGGTAGAGCGACATCGCCTCGACGCCGAGCTCGCGGCCCACGCTGCGCATGCTGACGCGCGCGATCCCGTCGCGGTCGGCGACGTCGGCCGCTGCGGCGACGATCCGCTCGCGCGTGAGCCCCTTCGCCATGTCCGCCCCTCTCGCCGTGCGCGGTCGCCGCGCCCTGTCCCCTTGCGCACTTACGAGTGTAAGGATACGCTCGCCGCGAGATCGGCTTACAGGTGTAAGGAGAGCAGCGGATGCGCGCAGTCGTCGTCGAGCGGTACGGGCCGCCGGAGGTCGCGAGGGTCGTCGAGGTCGCAGACGCCTCGCCCGGGAAGGGCGAGGTCGTCGTGCGCGTGCGCGCGGCGGCCGTCACGGCAGGCGACGCGCGCGTGCGCGGGGCCGCCTTCCCCGCCGGGATGCGCTGGGGCGCTCGCCTCGCGCTCGGCATCCGCAAGCCGCGCCGAGCGATCCTCGGCATGTCGTTCTCGGGCGTCGTCGACGCGCTCGGCGAGGGCGTCACCGCGTTCGCCGTCGGCGACGAGGTGAGCGGCACCACCGGAGCCCGCTTCGGTGCGCACGCCGAGCTCGTCGCGGTCGCCGCCGAGCGGCTCGTGCCGAAGCCTGCCGGCGTCTCCCACGAGGCCGCCGCCGCGGTGCTCTTCGGCGGCCTCACCGCGCTGCACTTCCTCGACGCGGTGGGCCTCGCGGCCGGCCGGTCGGTGCTCGTCGTCGGCGCCTCGGGCGCGGTCGGCTCGAGCGCCGTGCAGCTCGCGCGGATCGCGGGCGCGCGCGTGACCGGCGTGACGAGCGGGCGCAACGCCGGGCTCGTCCGCGCGCTCGGGGCCGAGCGGGTCGTCGACTACGAGCGCGAGGACGTCACCGCCCTCGACGACCGCTTCGACGTGATCCTCGACACCGTCGGCACGCTCTCGGCGCGCACGGGGCGGCCCCTGCTGCGCGAGGGCGGCACGCTCGTGCTCATCGCCGGCGGCCTGCGCGACATGCTCAGCGCCCGCGGCGACGTCAAGACGGGCGTCGCCGGCGAGAAGCCCGAGCACATGCGGCGCCTGCTCGCGCTGCTCGACGCGCGCGAGCTCGATCCCGTGCTGCAGGAGACGATCCCGCTCGCCGAGATCGCGCGGGCCTACGAGATCGTCGACTCGCACCGCAAGATCGGCAACGTCGTCGTCGTCCCGTAGCGAGGGCTGCGCCGGAGGAGTGTCGGCCGCGTGCTCCGGAGGGCAGCGGCCGCTGCCATCGGCCGACACTCCTCGCGCATGACGGGGGTCGGCGGGGCGGGTCGGGGGGCGCGCGGGTGCTCCTCGCGGATGACCGGGGTCAGCCGGGCGGCTCGTGGGCGCGCAGGCGGTGCTCGAGGTCGCGGGTCGCGGTGCGGAGCGCCCGCTCGGCGTCGAGCCCGCGCACGGTCGCGTCGCGCACGAGCGCGAGGAGCGCGCGGCCGAGCTCGTCCTCGGTCTCGGGAGCCGGCGCATCCGCCACCGCGAGCCCCGCGCGCTCGGCGCGGCGGAGCACCTTCTGCGCGCGTGCGAGCGCGGGCAGCGATGCCGGCACCCCGTCGAGCGCGCTGCCCCGCTCGGGCTTCTCGGCGCGCTTGATCGCGTCCCAGTTCGCGACGACGTCATCGACGCCGCCGACCGCGACGTCGGCGAAGACGTGCGGGTGCCGGCGCCGGAGCTTCTCGACGAGGGCGGATGCGACGTCGTCGAGGTCGAAGCGGCCCTCGGCGCGCGCGATGTCGGCGTGGAAGACGACCTGGAGCAGCACGTCGCCGAGCTCCTCGCGCAGGTGCGCGTGGTCGCCGGCCTCGATCGCCTCGACGAGCTCGTGGGCCTCCTCGAGCGCGTAGGGCGCGAGCGAGGCGTGCGTCTGCTCCCCGTCCCACGGGCAGCCGCCCGGGCCCCGGAGCCGCGCCATGACCGTGACGAGCTCGTCGAGCGCGCTCACGATCGGCCACCCTCCGCGCCGGGCTCCGGTGCCGAGCCGGACTCCGGCTCCTTCGGCGGCGGGAAGATCGCCGTGAGGAGCGCGTCGACCCACGCGATGAGCTCGGCGTCCGGCAGCGGCTCCGCCTGCGTGCCCGCGAGCCGGCCGCCGCCCGCGGTCGGGATCGGCACGACGAGCGACTTCGCCGACGCGTTGAGCTTCGCACCCGGGTACATGCGGCGCAGTCGCAGCTGCACCGACTCGGCGAGCTCCGCGGGCGCGATGCGCAGGTTCGGCCCCACGGTGATGACCTCGGAGAGCCGGGCGCGCTGCGCCTTGCGCCGCAGGCGGGCGATCGCGACGAGCGAGGTGACCTGCGCGGGCGGCTCGCCGTAGCGGTCGCGGAGCTCCTCGAGCACGTGGTCGATCGCGGCGTCGTCGCGCGCGGAGGCGGCGGCGGAGAGCTTCTGATAGGCCTCGAGCCGCAGCCGCTCCGAGTCGACGTACTCCTCGGGGATGACCGCGTCGACCGGGAGCTCGAGCCGCAGCTCGCGCGGCCCCTCGTCCTCCTCGCCGCGGAAGACCGCGACCGCCTCCCCGACCATGCGCAGGTAGAGGTCGAAGCCGACGCCGGCGATGTGGCCCGACTGCTCGCCGCCGAGCATGTTGCCGGCGCCGCGGATCTCGAGGTCCTTGAGCGCGACCTGCATGCCTGCGCCGAGCTCGTTGTGCACCGCGATCGTCTCGAGCCGGTCGTGGGCCGTCTCGGAGAGCGGGCTCTCGGCGTCGTACAGGAAGTACGCGTACGCGCGCTCCCGCCCGCGCCCGACGCGGCCGCGCAGCTGGTGCAGCTGGCTGAGCCCGTACCGCTCGGCGCGGTCGACGATGAGGGTGTTCGCGTTCGGGATGTCGAGGCCCGTCTCGACGATCGTCGTCGAGACGAGCACGTCGTACTGCTTCTCCCAGAAGTCGACGATGACGCGCTCGAGCTGCGACTCGGCCATCTTGCCGTGCGCGACGCCGATGCGCGCCTCGGGCACGAGCTCGGCGAGCTGCGCGGCGACCCGGTTGATCGAGGAGACGCGGTTGTGCACGAAGAACACCTGCCCCTCGCGCAGCAGCTCGCGGCGGATCGCGGCGGCGACCTGCTGCTCGTTGTAGGCGCCGACGAACGTGAGCACGGGGTGCCGCGCCTCGGGCGGCGTCGCGAGGGTCGACATCTCCCGGATGCCGGTGACCGCCATCTCGAGCGTGCGCGGGATGGGGGTCGCCGACATCGAGAGCACGTCGACGTTCGCCTTGAGCGCCTTGAGCTTCTCCTTGTGCTCGACGCCGAAGCGCTGCTCCTCGTCGATGATGACGAGGCCGAGCTCCTTGAACCGGATGGCGTCCGAGAGGATGCGGTGGGTCCCGATCACGACGTCGACGGTGCCGTCGGCGAGGCCCGCGACGGTCTCGCGCACCTCCTTGTCGGTCTGGAACCGGCTGAGCGCCCGGACCTGCACGGGGAAGCCCGCGAAGCGCGCCGCGAAGGTCTCGAAGTGCTGGCGCACGAGGAGCGTCGTGGGCACGAGCACCGCGACCTGCGTGCCGTCCTGCACGGCCTTGAACGCCGCGCGCACCGCGACCTCGGTCTTGCCGTAGCCGACGTCGCCCGAGAGCAGCCGGTCCATCGGCACCGGGCGCTCCATGTCGCGCTTGACCTCGTCGATCGTCGTGAGCTGGTCGGGCGTCTCGGCGTACGGGAACGCGTCCTCGAGCTCGCGCTGCCAGGGCGTGTCCGGCCCGAACGCGCGCCCCTTCGACGCCATGCGCTTCGAGTAGAGCTGCACGAGCTCGACCGCGATCTCGCGCACGGCCTTGCGCGCCTTCGCCTTCGACTGCTGCCAGTCGCTGCCGCCCATCTTCGACAGCTGCGGCGCCTCGCCGCCGACGTAGCGGTTGAGCTGGTCGAGCTGGTCGGTGGGCACCGAGAGCCGGTCGCCGGGCTGCCCGCGCTTCGAGGGCGCGTACTCGATCACGAGGTACTCGCGCGTGGTCTTCACGGGGTTGCGGCCGCCGGTGGAGACGGTGCGCTGGGTGAGCTCGACGAAGCGGCCGACCCCGTGGGTCTCGTGCACGACGTAGTCGCCGGCCTTGAGCTGCAGCGGGTCCACGACCGAGCGGCGCCGGCCGGCGAGCTTGTGCGGCTGCCGGCTGTCGACGCCGACGGCGCGGCCGAAGAACTCCGCCTCGCTCACGAGCTCGACGCGCTCCTCGGGCAGCGAGAAGCCGTGCTCGACGGCCGCCTGGGTGACATGCACGATGCCCGGCTCGAGCTCGGCGGGGAGCGCGGCGACCTCGCGCGCCGCGACGTCGCGCTCGCCGAGCACCTGCGCCGCTCGCTCGACGAGGCCGTGGCCGGCGGCGGTGACGACGATGCGCCAGCCGTCGCGCGCGCGCTCGCGCAGGTGCTCGACGGCGCCGTCGGCACGGCCGGTGAAGCTCGGCACCGGCTCCGCCTCGATCGCGGCGACCGAGTCGTCGGCCTGGAGCGTCGAGAACGTCCACCAGGGGCCCTCGGCGTGCTCGCGCAGCTCGTCGAGGTCGAGGAAGCCGCTGCGCAGGTCGACCGGCGCCTCGCCGCCCGCGGTCGCAGCGCTCCATGCCGCCTCGAGGAACTCCTGGTTCGTGTCGTTGAGGCTCGCGACGCGGTCGCGGATGCGCTCGGGGCCGAGCACGACGATGCCCGCGCCGTGCAGGTAGTGCGTGATCGGCACCAGGCGGGGCAGCAGCGCGGGGGCGAGCGACTCCATGCCCTCGACCGGGATGCCCTCGGCGATCTTCTCGAGCATCTGCTGGATGCCGGGGAACTCGGGAGCGAGCTCGCGCGCCCGCGCGCGCACCGCATCCGTCAGCAGCATCTCGCGGCTCGCGGGCAGCACGACCCGCTCGAGGGGCGTGGGCTCGCTGCGCTGGTCGGCGACGTGGAACCAGCGCATCTGCTCGACCTCGTCGCCGAAGAGCTCGATGCGCACGGGGTGGTCGGCGGCGGGGCTGAACACGTCGACGATGCCGCCGCGCACCGCGAACTCGCCGCGGCGGGTGACCATGTCGACGCGCAGGTAGGCGAGGTCGACGAGCCGCCGGGAGAGCGCGGCGAGGTCGATGCCGCGCGCGCCCGCGACGAGCTCGACCGGCTCGATGTCGAGCAGGTTGTCGGCGACCGGCTGGAGCGCGGCGCGCACCGACGCGACGACGATCGTCGGGCGGGCGGGATCGCGCTCGGCGACCGCGCGCAGCGTCGCGCCGCGCTGGCCGACCGTCTCGGGCGACGGGCTCAAGCGCTCGTGCGGCAGCGTCTCCCACGCGGGGAGCGAGAGCACCTGCGCGCCCGGCAGCCACGCGCCCAGGTCGTCGCGCACCGCGTCGGCCTCGCGCCGGGTTGCGGTGATCACGAGCAGCGGCCGCTCGTGCCCGCTCGCGAGCGTCGCGACGACGGGCGCGCGCATCGCCTCGATGCCGCTCAGCGCACCGCCGCGCCGCGCCTCGACGACGGGGGCGAGGGCGCCGGCCTCCAGGAGTGCGAGGAGAGGCTCGAGGCTCACTGGCTCATGATGACGGCGCCCGCGCCGTCGAGCACCTGCAGGGAGTAGCCGCCCTCGGCGGCGGCGGGCGGCATGACGCCGACGAACACGGGCGGGGCGTCGGCCGGCACGTTCTCGCCGCGCGTGAGCTCGACCTGCTGGCCGTACCAGGTCATGACGGCGCGCTCAGCGCCCGCGGGCGCGATCACGAGCACGCCCTTCGCGGCATCCGGGCCCGCGACGCACAGGAGCGGCCCGGTGCCGAGGCACGAGGCGAGGAAGCGCCCCTGCGGGTCCTCGAGGATGAGGTCGGTCAGGCCCGACTCGCTGCTGCGGTCCCACCACAGCACCGAGCCGTCCGGGCTCGAGGCGGAGAGCGTGTAGCCGTTCGGGCCCTGCGCGTCCTGCTGCTTGTCGTCGCCGCTCGCGCAGCCCGCGAGGACGAGCGCGGCCGCGCACGCGGCAGCGATCGAGAGTCTGCGAATGGTCGTCTCCCTGCTGTCAGAGCTGCAGCGCCCATGCTAGCGGCGCGCCCCGAGCGTCAGGACGGGGCGTGGATGCGCTGCTGCGCCGCGAGGAAGCCGTCGGCGATGATCCGCTCGACGGCGTCCGCGCCGAGCTGCACGAGGAGCTCCGCCTCGGGCTGCTCCGACTTCGCGAACGGCTTGAGCACGAAGTCGGCGGGATCCTGTCGGCCGGGCGGGCGGCCGATGCCGAGCCGGACCCGGAGGACATCGCCGCCGCGGGCGGCGATGATGTCGCGCATCCCGTTGTGGCCGCCGTGGCCGCCGCCCTGCTTGAGCCGGATCTCGCCGAGCGGCAGGTCGAGGTCGTCGTGCAGCACGATGACGTGCTCGGCATCGACGCCGTACCAGTCCATCAGCTGTGCGACGGGGCCGCCCGAGCGGTTCATGTACGTCGTCGGGAACGCGGTGACGACCTTCGGTCCTCCGACGATGCGCGACTCGGCGACGAGCGCCGCGGCGCGGCCGTGCCGCTTGGGGGTCGCTCCGGCGCGGCGCTCGAGCTCGGCGAGCGCCATCTGCCCGATGTTGTGGCGCGTGCGCGCGTAGTCGGGCCCGGGGTTCCCGAGCCCGACCACGAGCCACGTCTGCGCCATGGAGCGGCGAAGCCGGAGCGCCTACTCGGCGGCGGCCTCGTCCGTCTCCTGCGAGGCCTCGCCGCTCGGCACGACGTCGCCCTCGGGCGCCTCGTCCTCGAGCGCGGGCGCCGCGGGCACGATGATGCCGACGACGAGCGCCTCCGGGTCGGTCAGGAGCGTCGCACCCGACGGGAGCTGCACGTCGCGCGCGAGCACGTGCGCGCCCTCCTCGAGGCCCTCGATCGAGACCGTGAGCGCGTCGGGGATGTGGAGGGCCTCGACCTCGATCGAGAGCGAGGTCTCCTCGAGGTTGTGGATGGTGCCGGCGGCCGACTCGCCCTCGAGGTGCACGGGCACGTCGACGACGACCTTCTCGCCGCGCTGCACGATGAGCAGGTCGAGGTGCTCGATCGCCTCGACGCCCTGCATGACGGGGTTGCGCTGCACGTCCTTCACGAGGGCGAGCTGCGAGGCGCCCTCGACCTGCAGGTCGAGGATCGCGTTCGAGCGGCGCACGAGCAGGAACACCTCGTGCGCGTCGAGCGCGAGGTGCTTCGGCTCGGTGCCGTGGCCGTACAGGACGGCCGGGACCTTGCCGACGGCGCGCAGCTTGCGCGCCGCGCCCTTGCCGAAGGAGGTGCGCGTCTCGGTCGCGAGCCTGTTGTCGTCGGTGCTCATGGAAGTGCTCCTTGTGGGCCGCAGCCCGTCGTGGGTCGACTCGAACGCGCCAAGCGTGAGGACTGTGCCTGCTGCTGCCACCGCGTCGATCACGGATGCGCGTGCATCCCTCGCCGAAGTTCAGCCTCCGATGCTACCGCATCGGTCGAGCGCCGGCCGAGCTCGGCCGGCGCTCGACCCTCGATCAGCCGAAGAGCCCGGCGATGAGGTAGATCGCGTAGCTCAGGATGAAGCCGATGACGGCCATGAGGCCCTGCGCCACGGTCCAGGTCTTGAGCGTCGTCTTCACGTCGAGGCCGAAGAACTTGCTCACGAGCCAGAAGCCCGAGTCGTTCACGTGGCTGAAGCCGACCGAGCCGGCCGCGGTCGCGAGCACGATCGCGGCGACCTCGACGGGGTTGAAGCCGCCGTCGACCACGACGCCCGCCATGAGCGACGCCGCGGTCGTGAGCGCGACGGTCGCCGAACCCTGCGCGATGCGCACGATGAGCGAGATGAGGAACGCGGCGACGATCACCGGCATGCCGATCGAGTTGAGCGACTCGGCGATCGCGTCGCCGATGCCGGTGACGCGCAGCACGCCGCCGAACATGCCGCCGGCGCCGGTGACGAGCACGACCGAGGCGATCGGGCCGAGCGCGCTGTCGGCGACCTTCTCGACGAGGCTGCCCGCCTTGCCCATGCCCCAGCCGAGCAGCCACATCGACACGAGCACGGTGATGAGCAGCGCGATCGGCGTCTCGCCCAGGGTGCGCAGCAGCGCGACGACGGGCTCGGCCTTGAACGCATCCGGGTCCTCGGTCGTCGACGCGTACATGTTGAGGCCGGTGTTCATCAGGATGAGGATGAGCGGCAGCACGAGCAGGAAGACGATCTTGCCGAACGAGGGGTTCGACTCCATCGCGTCGTGCTCCTCGCGGGTGCCGTCGAGGATCGAGGGCACACCGACGTCGTAGCGGCGGCCGACCCAGCCGCCGAAGAGCACGCCGACGAGGTACCAGACGGGGATCGCGACGACGAGGCCGAGCAGCAGCACGAGGCCGACGTCGGCGCCGAGGATCGCGGATGCCGACACGGGGCCCGGGTGCGGCGGCACGAAGATGTGCATCGAGCTGAATGCGAGCGCCGCGGGGAACGCGACGGTCAGGAGGGAACCGCCCAGGCGGCGCGCGACGGCGTAGATGATCGGCATCATGACGACGAGGCCGGCGTCGAAGAAGATCGGGAAGCCCATGAGCAGGCTCGCGACGCCGACGGCCATCGCGGCCCGCCGCTCGCCGAACGCGCCGATGAGCTTGTCGGTCAGCACGCGCGCGCCGCCCGAGGTCTCGATCATGCGGCCGAGCATCGCGCCGAGCGCGACGAGCAGCATGACGCTGCCGAGCGTGGGGTTGAAGCCGAACGACAGCGCCGCCATGAGCTTGTCGAAGGGGATGCCTGCCGCGAACGCGGTGAGCAGGCTCGTGATCATCAGGGCGAGGAACGCGTGGATCCTGAACGCCATGATGAGGACGAGCAGGAACGCGATGGCCGCGGCCGCGAGCAGCAGCAGCCCTCCCGTCCCGAGGTCCCAGTTGAGTACCAGATCGTCCATCGTGCGTCTCCTGTGCTGTGGTGGTTGCGAGGGTCAGGGGTGCGGGTCGCCGTTCGGCGCGGGTCCGGGGTCGGTCGCCGCTCGGCGGGGGCCGGTCAGGCTCGCGGCAGGTCGATCGTGCCCGTGATCGTCGTCGCGGGGCCCGGCTCGACGGTGCGGCCGGCCGCGCGGCCGATGAGGATGCGCGTGACCTCGTCGACGATCGCGGCGGGCGTCTGGTCGATGGAGATCGCGATGCCGTGCTCCCACTCGGCGAGCGGCTCGAGCGTGTCGACCTGGCTGTCGAGCAGCGTCGTCGGCATGTACTCGTGGTCGCGGTGCGCGAGGCGGTCGGCGATGAGGCCCTTCTCGCCCACGAGGTGCACGAAGACGAGGTCCGGCTCGCTCGAGCGCAGCAGCTCGCGGTACCACCGCTTGAGCGCCGAGCACGCGACGATCGTGATGCGCCCCTCCGCCCGGCCCGCGGCGATCGTCTCGCCGATGGTCTTGAGCCACGGCACGCGGTCCTCGTCGGTGAGGGGCGTGCCCGCGCGCATCTTCTCCTTGTTCGCGACCGGGTGGAGGTCGTCGCCGTCGATGAAGCGGATGTTGAGGCGGTCGGCGAGCGCCTGCCCGATCGTCGTCTTGCCCGAGCCCTGCACGCCCATGATCACCATCGACGGGTATCGCGTCTCGT
Organism: Agrococcus sp. HG114; assembly: GCF_024723325.1. Lineage (GTDB taxonomy): Bacteria > Actinomycetota > Actinomycetes > Actinomycetales > Microbacteriaceae > Agrococcus. The sequence goes on along the minus strand of NZ_JANQCH010000005.1, from coordinate 20,341 downwards.
TCATGCCCTCACTCCCTCGTGCTCGGCGAACGCCAGCAGCACCTTCGAGGATACGGACGCATCGCGAGCGAGCTCGAGCGCGGCGAGGCCCTGCTCGATGGGGAGCGCGTGGCTGATGACCGGCCCGGCGTCGAGCGAGCCGTCGGCGAGCGCCTCGAGCACCTCGTCGAGCTCGTCGTTGAACCGGAACGAGCCGACGAGCGTGAGCTCGCGCGTGATCGCGGTCGCCATCGGGACGGCGATGTCGCCGGCCCGCTGGAGCCCGAGCATGACGACGGTGCCGCCGCGCCGCGCGCCGCTGATCGCGGCGGCGAGCCCCGGCACGGTGCCCGACGACTCGACGACCACGTCGGCGTGCAGCGCGGCGATGCCCGCCGCATCCGTCGCGTCCATCGCGCGCGCCCCGAGCCGCTCGGCGAGCGCTCGCGGGTGCGGGTGCAGGTCGGTCGCGACGACCTCGGCCGCCCCGTGGTGCTTCGCGACCGCGATCGCGAGCGCGCCGATGGGGCCTGTGCCGATCACGAGCACCCGCTTGCCGCGCACGTCGCCGGCCTGGCCGAGGCCGTGCCACGCGACGGCGGCGGGCTCGGCGAGCGCCGCGAGCCGCAGGTCGAGGCCGTCGGGGATGCGCCGGAGCATGCGGGCGGGCAGCGCGACCCGGCGCGCGAACGCGCCGTCGGTGTGCGGGAGGCGAGCGGCGGAGCCGAGGTAGGTGCCCGCGGGGCTGAGGTTCGGCCGGTCGGCGGGGAACGGCGCGGACCCGTCGTCGACGGGGGTCGCGGGGTGCACGGCGACGCGCGTGCCGGTGCCCGGCCCCGTGCCGTCGGCGGCCGGGGACAGCACGGTGCCGACGATCTCGTGGCCGAGCACCATCGGCTCGCGCAGGATCGACTGCCCGGCCGCGCCGTGCAGCCAGTAGTGCAGGTCGGAGCCGCAGATGCCGCCGAAGGCGATCTCGACGACCGCCTCGTCGGCGGCCGGCTGCGGCTCGGGCAGCGCCTCGACGCGCACATCCTCCTTGGCGTGGGCGACGAGGCCCAGGTTCTCGCTCATCCGCGCTCCTCTCACACCACTGCGGTCATGCCGCCGTCGACGAAGATCGTCTGGCCGTTCACGAACGCGCTCGCGTCGCTCGAGAGGAAGACGAGGGTGCCCACGAGATCCTCGACCCGGCCCCATCGGCCCGCCGGCGTGCGCTGCGCGACCCAGGCGGAGAACTCGGGGTCGTCGACGAGCGGCTGCGTCAGCTCGGTCGCGAAGTAGCCGGGCGCGAGCGCGTTCACGCTGATGCCGTGCGGCGCGAGGTCGGCGCACAGGCCCTTCGTGAGCATGACGATCGCGCCCTTCGTCGCGCTGTACGGCGCGATCGAGGGGCGGGCGAGCTGCGACTGCACGCTGCCGATCGAGACGATGCGGCCCGAGCCGCGCGCGATCATGCCCTTCGCGACCCGGCGCGAGAGCAGGAAGGCGCTCGTGAGGTTCGTCGCGACGAGGTCGTGCCAGTCGTCGTCGGTGAACTCGGCGATCGGGCTGCGCCGCTGGATGCCGGCGTTGTTGACGAGGATGTCGGGCGTGCCGAGCCGCGCCTCGACGTCGGCGATCCCGCGGTCGACGGCCGACGCATCCGTCACGTCGAAGAGGGCGACGTGCGCCTCGCGCCCGGTCGCGTCGGCGATCTCGGCGGCGGCGCGCTCGGCCTTCGCCGCATCGCGGCCGTGCACGACGACAGTCGCGCCGGCCTCGGCGAGGCCCTGCGCGAGCGCGCGTCCGATCCCCTGGCTCGAGCCGGTGACGAGGGCGGTGCGCCCCGTGAGGTCGAACAGCGCGGTGCCGGTGGCCATCAGTAGAACTCCTTCGTGCTCATGCGGTTCTGGAGCGGCTCGCCGTCGAGCAGGCGGGTCGCGTTCGCGGCGAACAGCTCGGCGATGCGCCGCGGCTCCTGGCGCGACAGCGCCGCGGTGTGGGGGCTGATGAGGACCCCGGGATGCGCCCACAGCGGGCTGCCGGCGGGCAGCGGCTCGGTCGCGGTGACGTCGAGGGCGGCGAAGCCGATGCGCCCGGCGTCGAGGGCGTCGAGCAGCGCCGCCTCGTCGACCACGGTGCCGCGGCCCACGTTCACGAGGATGGTGCCGGGGCGCACCGCGCCGAGCACGCGCTCGCCGATGAGCCCCGCGGTCAGCTCGGTGCCGGGCAGCGTGTTGACGATCGCGTCGGCGTGGGCGGCGGCCTCGACGAGCCGCCCGATCGGCACGAGGCGGTCGACGTGCGCGACCGGCTCGTCGCGGCGGGTCGTGCCCCACACGGTCGCGCCGAGCGCCGAGAACCGCTCGGCGCAGAGCTTGCCGATGCCGCCCGTGCCGACGATGAGCACGGTCATCTCGCTCACGTGGCGCATCATGCGACGGCCGTCCGACCAGTGGCGCTCGGCCTGGTCGCGCTCGAGCCGGCGGAGGTCCTTGGCGCCGGCCAGCACGCCGAACAGCGCCCACTCTGCGAGCGTCGACGCGTGCACGCCCGCGCTCGTCGTGACGGCCACGCGCTCGAGCTCCTCCTCGGTGAGCTGTGCGGCGCGCACGAGCGCGCCGCCGCCGGCGGACGTCGTGTGCACCCAGCGCAGGCGAGGGTTCGCGCGCACGGCGCGCGCGAGCACCGCGGGCTCGACGTCGGGGATGCCGAACAGGGCGTCGGCCTCTGCGAGCATGCCGTCGTACGCCGCCTGCTGCGCGGGCGTGCGCTGCCAGTCCGGGTCGCCCTCCCAGTCGCCGTGCCAGCGCCACGGGCGCGTGAGCCCGCTGTCGCGGAGCAGCTCGATCCTCGGCTCGAGGGTGCGGATGCGATCGGCCGACTCGTCGTCGAGGGTCACCGCGACGGCGACCTTCACTGTCTGCTCTGGCATGGGGCGCTCCTTCGATATCAGACTACTTGCGTCCGAAGGCCGGTCAGCCCGCTCGCCCGCACCGACGGTAGATCCGCGCGCCGCTCGGGACAACCCCGGATCGCTCCCCGCCGCTCCGACGCACGTGCCGCATCCGCCCCTCGGTAGCCTTGCGGCAGACCCCCATCGACCAGGAGGACCCGCCATGGCCACCGCCAACATCGCCGTCGTCGGACTCGCCGTGATGGGGAGCAACCTCGCGCGCAACCTCGCGAGCCGCGAGGGCAACACGGTCGCGGTCTACAACCGCACGACGTCGAAGACGGACGACCTCATCGCCGCGCATCCCGAGGCGGGCTTCGTGAAGGCGGCGACGATGCAGGAGCTCGCGGACTCGCTGCAGCGCCCCCGCACCGCGATCGTCATGGTCAAGGCCGGCCGCCCCACGGACGCCGTCATCGACGAGCTCGTCGAGGTCTTCGAGCCGGGCGACATCATCGTCGACGGCGGCAACGCGCTCTTCACCGACACGATCCGCCGCGAGGCCGCGGTGCGCGAGACGGGCATCCACTTCGTCGGCTGCGGCATCTCGGGCGGCGAGGAGGGCGCGCTCAACGGGCCCTCGCTCATGCCGGGCGGCACGGCCGAGTCGTACGAGACGCTCGGGCCGATCCTGCGCTCGATCGCCGCGGTCGCCGACGGCGAGCCGTGCGTGACGCACATCGGCACCGACGGCGCCGGCCACTTCGTGAAGATGGTGCACAACGGCATCGAGTACGCCGACATGCAGCTCATCGCCGAGGCCTACGACCTCATCCGCCGCGGCACGGGCAAGAGCCCCGCCGAGATCGCCGACGTGTTCGACGAGTGGAACCGGGGCGAGCTCGAGTCGTACCTCATCGAGATCACCGCCGAGGTGCTGCGGCAGGTCGACGCCGCGACGGGCCAGCCGCTCGTCGACGTGATCCTCGACGCGGCGGGCGCCAAGGGCACCGGCGCCTGGACAGTGCAGACGGCGCTCGACCTCGGGGTGCCCGTCTCCGGCATCGCCGAGGCCGTCTTCGCCCGCTCGCTCTCGTCGCGGCTCGCGCAGCGCGCCGCCGCGACCGACCTGCCGGGGCCGTCGGCCGAGTGGCGGGTCGACGACGCGGATGCGTTCATCGAGGACGTGCGGCAGGCCCTGTTCGCGTCGAAGATCATCGCCTACTCGCAGGGCTTCGACGAGATCGTCGCGGCCGCCGAGGAGCACGGCTGGGACATCCGGAAGGGCGAGGTCGCGCGCATCTGGCGCGCGGGCTGCATCATCCGCGCCCGGTTCCTGAACGACATCACCGACGCCTACGCCGCCGACCCCGACCTGCCGGCGCTCGTCCTCGCGCCGTACTTCCGCGAGGCGATGGCCGGCGCGCAGGAGGCGTGGCGCCGCGTGGTCGTCGCGGCCGCGCAGGCCGGCATCCCGTCGCCCGCGTTCTCGTCGAGCCTCGCGTACTACGACGGCCTGCGCGCGGAGCGGCTGCCCGCCGCGCTCGTGCAGGGCCAGCGCGACTTCTTCGGCGCCCACACCTACCGCCGGATCGACCGCGAGGGCACGTTCCACACGCAGTGGTCGGGCGACCGCACCGAGGTCGAGGCGACCGACACGCACTGACACGCGGCCGCGCATCCGTCACCCGTCGCGTCGATGACGCCGACGACGGAGCGGCCCGTTGCGCCGGGGACGACCGCCTGGTCGGAGCTCGCGAGGGCGATCCGCGCCCGCGCCGAGTAGCGTCGTCGCATGACCGCCTTCCACGCAGACGCCTCCGACCTCGCCGAGCGGGAGGTGCTGACGTGGGAGGCGTTCGGCGACGCCGGGCGGGAGCTCGCTCAGCGGATCGCCGACAGCGGCTACGAGCCCGAGATCGTCATCGCTGTCGCGCGCGGCGGGCTGCTGCCGGCCGGGCACCTCGCGTACGCGCTCGGGCTCAAGCTCGCCGACGCGATCAACGTGGAGTTCTACACCGACGTGCACCAGACGCTGCCCGACCCGGTGCTGCTCGCGCCGATGCTCGACGGGGAGTCGGTGCGCGGCAAGCGGCTGCTCGTGGTCGACGACGTCGCCGACTCGGGCCGCACCCTCGCGCTCGTGCTCGAGCTGCTGCGCGGCATGGGCGCCGAGGCGCGCTCCGCGGTGCTCTACGCGAAGTCGGCGTCGATCGTCTCGCCGGACTTCGTCTGGAAGCGCACCGACGAGTGGATCGTCTTCCCGTGGTCGGCCCAGCCGCCCGTGACCGCCTGAGCTGCACCGACTCGCATCCGCCGTGCCCCGCCCCCGCCCCGCGCGGGAGTGTCGCCTCGATGCAGCGTGAACGCCACGTCAGTGCAACGAAGCGACACTCCTGACCGTCCCGGTGCGCACGACGGCGTGGGTGGATGCGCGGGCGGCGGCGGGCGCGGGCAGGGGCTGTGGAGAGCGCGTCGGTCGCAGGGGCGGCGCGTGGCAGGGTGCGCGGGTGGACGCAGGGGTGCCGCCGGGGCTGGCGGGTCGGGGATTCCTGGTCAGCGCCGCGCTCGCGGCGGGGGCGACGCGAGGCGTGCTCCGAGGGCCCTCGTACGCGAAGCCGTTCGTCGGCGTCCGCTCCGTGGCCCAGCCCGAGACGCGCCTCGAGCGCGCCGCCGCCTTCGCGCCGCTGCTGCGCCCATGGCAGTGCTTCGGCGGAGCCACGGCGCTCGCGATCCTGGGGCTGCCCGTGCCGTGGCGGCTCGACGGGCACGGCGATCTGGAGGTCCTCGCGCCGAAGGGCCGCAGCAAGCCCGAGCGCCCTGGCGTGCGCGTGCGGCGCCTCGCGGAGCCGCACCTCGACATGTGGGAGGTCGAGGGCATGCGGGTGGCGTCCGCTCCGCTCGCATGGGCGCTCATGGGAGCGCGCTGCACGCCGCACGAGCTCGTGGTGCTCGGCGACGCCGTGGTGAGCGGCGCCGAGAACTATCCCGATCGGCGGCTGCCCGGGCCGCTGGCCTCGATCGCCGAGCTGCACGAGGTCGTCGCGCGCTGGGGCCGCAGGGCCGGCGCCGAAGCGCTGCGGCAGGCGCTGCCCAGGATCCGGCGCCGCGTGGAGTCACCGCGGGAGACCGACATGCGATTGCTCATCGTGGACGCCGGCATGCCCGAGCCCGAGGTGCAGGCGAAGGTCTACGACCCCACCACGGGGCGGCTCCTGGGCAGGGCGGACCTGATGCACCGCCACGCGGGCGTCGTCGAGGAGTACGAGGGCAAGGGGCACCGCGACGAGGGGCAGTGGGATCGCGACATCCAGAAGTACCGCGACTTCGAGCGCATCGGCCTGCACGTCGTGCGCGCGACCAACCGCGACTTCGTGCCGACGCCCGATCGCTGGCTCGCCGAGCTCGCGGCCGTCCTGCGGCGCCGGACCCCGTGACGCGCGGGCTTGCGTGAGGCGCGGGACCGCGTGAGGCGCGGGATCCCGTGAGGGGCCGGACCGCGTGCCGCGCGGGACGGCGTGAGGCGCCGGGCGCGGCCGTCGCCGGTGCCCGACGCGCTCCCGCGAGGGCTGCGGCCGCCGCTGCGAGACGTGCCCGTGCCGCTGCCGAGACCTGTCCCGTGCGGTCACCCATTCCCACGTTGCCCCGGCGAGGAGTGTCGGCTCATTGTCGCCGCCGCGCGACTGGCGCACATCGAGCCGACACACTTCGCGCGGGGCGGGCTGGGCGTCAGCGGCGGCGCAGCAGCCCGCGGGACGCGAGGCCGAGCGCGAGCCACACGGCCGCCGCGACGACGCCGATCCAGGGCAGCGTCACCACGAGCAGCGCGCAGAGCGCGAGCCCGGCGAACGGCACCCAGCGCGGCAGCCACCAGCGCACGGGCCGCGCGTCGGGGTCGGCGGAAGCCTCGGCCGGGCGCCCAGCGCCGCGGATCGCGCTGAGGTGCGCGACCGCGTAGTAGGTGAGCACGCACGTCGACGAGAACGCGACCAGCTGGCCGACCGGCAGCAGCAGCACCCCGGCGATCGCGGCCGCCGCCGTCGCGGCCTCGGCGACGACCGGCGCCTTCGTGCGCGGCCACACGTACGCGAGCGGCCCGGGCAGGTCGTTGCCGCGCGCCATCGCGAGCCCCGTGCGCGAGAGCCCCGCGAGGATGCCCGTGAGGCTCCCGACGCTCGCGAGCGCCGCCGCGCCGAGGAGCGCGACGTGCAGCCACCGCTCCCCCACGAGGTCGGCGACCGGCGCGGCCGAGCCGGCGAGCGCGTCCCCGAGCCGGCCCGTCGTCGCCCACGCGACGAGCCCGTAGAGCACGAGCACGATCGCGAGCCCGGCGGCGATCGCCCGCGGCAGCGTGCGCACGGGGTCGCGCACCTCGTCGCCGAGCGTCGCCATGCGCGCATAGCCGGCGAACGCGAAGAACAGCATGCCGGCTGCGGTCAGCACGCCGAGCGGACCCGTGAGCGCCGCGTCGACGCGGTTCGCCTCGACCGGCGCGACCGTCTCGAGCCCGGTGGCGGATGCGGTGGGCAGCCCGAGCGCCGACCACACGAGGGCGGCCATGACGAGCACGAGCACGACCGAGACGATCGCGCTCGTGACGCGCACCGTCGAGCGGATGCCCGAGCCGTTCACGAGCGCGAGCACCGCGATGAGCGCCGCTGCGAGCCACGGCGCGCCGTCCGGCCACACGTGCCGCGCGGCGATGAGCGCGATCGCCCCCGCCGACGCCGTCTTGCCGGTGAGGAACATCCAGCCGGCCGCGAAGCCGACCGCGGGCGAGACCTCCGCGCGTCCGTACGCGTAGGCGCCGCCCGAGACCGGGTGCCGCATGGCGAGCTGCGCGGTCGACATCGCGTTGAGCGTCGCCACCGTTCCAGCGAGCAGCAGGGCGAGCCACAGCCACTCCCCCGCGAGCTGCCACGCCGGCACCCAGACGAAGAAGAGCCCGGCGCCGATCATCGAGCCGAGGCCGATCATGATCGCGCCGGGGATGCCGATGCGCCGCTCGAGGGTTGCCACGGCTTCGACCGTATGCCGCGCGGGTGAACGCGCGGTGACCTCTGCCCGCCGGCCCTGAGCGCGCACGACGCACGTCCCGCGTCGCCGGTTCGCGGCGCGCGGGCATCGACCCGCTCGCGAGCCGCGAGCAGCGGGGCTCGGGCTTGCTGTGGCGCGGCGGGCAGGCTCGGTCTCAGCGGCGCTCGAGGAGCGTGAGCACCTCGGCGTGGCCCGTGTGCGGGAACATGTCGAACAGCTTCGCGCGCACCGGGCGGAAGCCCGGCATCGCCGCGAGGTCGCGCGCGAGCGTCGCCGGGTTGCAGCTCGAGTACACGACCGTGCGCACCGCCGAGGCGTCGAGCCGGGCGGCGAGCTCGCCGATCCCGCGGCGCGGCGGGTTCACCACGACGAGCTCCGGCGCCCCGCCGCCCTCGAGGTCCACGGAGGTCGCGTCGCCCACCGCGAACGACGCATCCGCCCCGACCTCGGCCGCCGTCTCCCGCGCCGCGTCGATCGCATCGGCGGCGACCTCGACGCCCGCGACCGAGCGCCCCGGCCGAGCCGCGTGCAGCGCGAAGCCGCCGACGCCGCAGTAGAGGTCGAGCACGCTCGCGGGGTTCGCCTGGTCGATCCAGCCGGTCGCCTCGCGGTAGAGCGCCGCGGCGACCGCCGTGTTGGTCTGGAAGAAGCTGCGCGGCTTGAGCCGCAGCGGCACGCCGTTCACGCGCATGACGAGCGTGCCGCCGTGCAGCACGCGCTCCTCGTCGCCCTCGAGCACCGCCTTGTGCTCGGGCTGGAGGTTGACGGATGCGCTCACGAGCGGGAGGGCCGCGACGAGCGTCGGCAGGTGCTTCGCGATGCGGGGCAGCGACTCCGTCGAGCGCAGCACGAGCCGCAGCGCGAGCTCGCCGTCCGGCGACGCGGTCACGATGAGGTGCTTGAGCTCGCCGCGCCGCGCGGGCACGTCGTACGGGTGGAGGCGGGCGTCGCGCACGAACCGCTCGAGCACGGGCATCGCGTCGACGATCGGCTGCTCGTGCAGCGGGCAGGCCTGCAGGTCGATGCCCGAGCCGTCGGTCGCGAGGATGCCGATCGTCGGCGCGGCGAGGGTGCCGGCGACCGCCATCTTGGCCTTGTTCCGGAACGCCCCGACGGCGCTCGCGTGCGGCGCATCCCACGCCATCTCGGGCAGCGCGGCCGCGACCGTCGCCTGCTTGTCGGCGAGCTGCCGCGCGTACGGCGTCGGCAGCAGCGTGCACGAGCGGCAGCGGCCGGCGTCGAAGTAGGCGCACTCGAGCGCCCGGGAGATGCTGTCAGCGACCGGCATCGCTCGGCGACGGCCCGCCCTCGTCCTCGATGCGCTCGGCGAGGAACGCTGCGACGACCGCCGCGCGCAGCTGCTCGACCTGGGCGGCGAGCTGCTCGCGCTCGGCGCTCGATCCACCGGAGGCGATGAGCGAGTTCGCGCGGTCGAGCCGGTCGATCTTCGCCCGCCACGCCTCCGCGCGCTCACGCTCCGCGGTGTCGTCGGCGCTCTCGGCGAGGTACGCGATCTGCATGCGCATGGTCGCGATCGTCTCGCCGATGTCACCGGCGCGGCCACCGGCGACCGGCGCGGGCTCGGCTCCCGCCCCGCCTGCGTCCCCGGGCGCCTGCGACGGGCGCGGCCGAGGGCGGGGCTTGACCTGCTCGACGAGGTCGCGGACGAAGTCGGGGTGCTCGCGCGCCCACTTGATGAGCTCCGGCCCGTACTCCTGCACGAGGCCCGGCGCGAGCTTGAGCAGCTTGGCCAGCTGTGGCGGGATCGGCATGTTCTCTCCGTCCGGTGATCTCCCCGGCGCGAGTGCGCTCAGGCTGCGCCGTCGAAGAGGCTCGTGACCGAGCCGTCCTCGAAGACCTCGGTGATGGCGCGGGCGAGCAGCGGCGCGATCGAGAGCACGCGCAGCTTCTCGAACCGCTGCTCCTCGCGGAGCGGGAGGGTGTCGGTGACGACGACCTCGTCGATGAAGTCGGAGTTGAGGATCTGCGGCGCCGGGTCGGAGAAGATCGCGTGCGTCGCCGCGACGACGACGTTCGTCGCGCCGTTCTTCTTGAGCGCCTCGGCGGCGCGCACGATCGTGCGGCCGGTGTCGATCATGTCGTCGACGAGCAGGCACGTGCGGCCCGCGACGGTGCCGACGATCTCGTGCACCGACACCTGGTTCGGCACGAGCGGGTCGCGGCGCTTGTGGATGATCGCGAGCGGCGCGCCGAGCTTGTCGCTCCACACGTCGGCGACCCGCACTCGGCCCATGTCGGGCGAGACGACCGTGAGGTTGTCGGCCGCGATGGTGCGCTGGAAGTGCTCGAGCAGCACCGGCATCGCGAACAGGTGGTCGAACGGCCCGTCGAAGAACCCTTGGATCTGCGCCGCGTGGATGTCGATCGACATGATGCGGTCGGCGCCGGCCGTCTTGAACAGGTCGGCGACGAGGCGCGCGGAGATCGGCTCGCGGCCGCGCCCCTTCTTGTCCTGCCGGGAGTACGGGTAGTACGGCATGACCACCGTGATCCGCTTCGCGCTCGCGCGCTTGAGCGCATCCACCATGATGAGCTGCTCGACGAGCCACTCGTTCACCGGGCGCCCGTACGACTGCAGGATGAACGCGTCGGAGCCGCGCACGGAGCCCTCGTAGCGGGCGTAGATCTCGCCGTTCGCGAAGGTGCGGCTGTCGACGTCCATGAGGGCGGTGCCGATCTCGTCCGCCACCGCCCGCGCGAGCTCGGGGTGCGACCTGCCGGTCGCGAGCACGAGGTGCTTGCGGTTCTTGGCGACGATCGATCCCACTCGGGTGCCTCCTAGGCGTTCGGTGCTTGCGTGCCCGCCGCTGCTGCCGCGTCGGCTGCCTTGGTGCCCGGCCGGTTCGCCTCGACCCAGCCCGACATGGTGCGCTGCGGTGCGACCGAGATCGCCAGCGCGCCCGGCTCGACGTCCTTGCGGACGATCGTGCCGGCTCCAGTGTAGGCGCCGTCGCCGATCGTCACGGGGGCGACGAAGACGTTGTCGCTGCCGGTGCGCACGTGCGAGCCGACCGTCGTGCGGTGCTTCGCGACCCCGTCGTAGTTCGCGGTGATGGTGCCGGCGCCGATGTTCGAGCCCTCGCCGATCGTCGTGTCGCCGATGTACGACAGGTGCGGGATCTTGCTGCCCGCGCCGATCTGCGTGTTCTTCGTCTCGACGAACGTGCCGACCTTGCCGTCCTCCCCCACGACCGAGTTGGGGCGCAGGTACGCCCACGGGCCGACGGATGCGCGGGCCCCGATCACCGACAGGGTCGCGTCGGTGCGCTTCACGACGGCGTCCTCGCCCACCTCGGTGTCGACGAGCGTCGTGTCGGGGCCGATCGTCGCGCCGGCGGCGATCGCGGTCGCGCCGTGCAGCTGCGTGCCGGGCAGGATCGTGACGTCCTCGGCGAGGGTCACGTCGATGTCGATCCACGTCGAGGCGGGGTCGACGATCGTGACGCCGTCGCGCTGCCAGCGCCGGATGATGCGGTCGTTGAGCACGTGCGCGGCGGCCGCGAGCTGCACGCGGTCGTTGATGCCCCAGATCGCCCACTCGTCGGGCGCGGGCACCGCCTCGATGCGGCCGCCGGTCGCCTGGATGCGCACGGCCGCGTCGGTGAGGTACATCTCGCCCTGCGCGTTCGCGCGGTCGATCGTGCGCAGGGCCTGCCTGAGCGCGGATGCGTCGAAGACGTAGATGCCGCCGTTCACCTCGTCGATCGCCCGCTCGACGTCGCTCGCGTCCTTCTGCTCGACGATGCGCATGAACGAGCCGGCCTCGTCGCGGACGATGCGGCCGAGGCCGCTCGGGTCGCTCAGGTGCGCCGAGAGCAGCGTCATCTGGTTGCCCTCGCGCTCGTGCCGCTCGATGAGCGCGCCGAGGGTCTCGGCGTCGATGAGCGGCACGTCGCCCGAGAGCACGACGACGTGGCCATCGAAGTCGGCGATCGCGTCGAGCGCCTGCTCGACCGCGCGACCGGTGCCCGGGATCTCGTCCTGGTCGGCGATGAGCACGTGCGGCGCGAACTCGAGCACCGCCTCCGCCATCCGATCGCGCTCGTGCCGCACGACCGCGACGATCCGCTCGGGGTGCAGCTCGTTCGCCGTGCGCAGCACGTGCGCGATGAGCGGCTTGCCCGCGAGGGCGTGCAGCGGCTTGGGCGTGCGGCTCTTCATGCGGGTGCCGGCGCCAGCGGCGAGGACGATGACGGCGATCGAGGGCACGGACTCTCCCATCGTGGTGCGGTGGACTGCGCTCAGGCTATCGCCCGCGCCAGTAGCCTGGTCCTGCCCTCCGCCATGGTGTAACGGCAGCACAGCGGCCTTTGGAGCCGTTTGTCCAGGTTCGAATCCTGGTGGCGGAGCACACGACGACAGCCGCGAGCGCAGCGACGGCGGAGCGGATCCCCCGAGGAGTGTCGCCGGGTTGCGGTTCGGGCGCCGTGCGAGCGCGATCGGCCGACACTCCTCCGAGAGCGGCTGCGCCGCGAGCGCGTGCGAGACTGGCGCCATGGGCGAGCTCCGCGGCGACGACGTCGATCGCATCATCGAGCAGTGGATGCGCGTGCGGCCCGATGCGGACGTCACGCCCCTCGACGTGCTCAGCCGCATGACGCGCATCTCGCGCCAGCTCGGCCGCATCCGCGCCGAGGCGTTCCAGCTCGCGGGCCTCGAGCCCTGGCAGTGGGACGTGCTCGCGGCGCTCCGCCGTGCCGACGGCCCGCTGAGCCCGAAGGACCTCATCGCCCAGACGATGGTGACGAGCGGCACGATGACGAACCGCATCGACAACCTCGTCGCATCCGGCCTCGTCGAGCGCGTCGAGGGCGGCTCGAGCGACCGGCGGGTACGCCTCGTCACGCTCACCGACGAGGGCATCGACCGCGTCGACGTCGCGCTCGACGCGCTGCTCGAGGCCGAGCGGCGCCTGCTGCGCGGCATCCCCGCGGACGACCAGGCAAGGCTCGCCGAGCTGCTGCGCGTGCTCAGCGACGCGATGGTCTGAGCGGCGCCGAACCTCCCCGAGCCGCGACTTCTCGCGGGGAGGACCCGCGATCCGGGGAAGCTCTTCGAGGAGGTCGGGCGCGGACGGGCTCAGTAGCGGTAGTGCTCGGGCTTGAAGGGGCCCTCGACCGGCACGCCGATGTACTCCGCCTGCTCGGGGCGGAGCGTCGTGAGCCGCGCGCCGAGCGCGTCGAGGTGCAGGCGCGCGACCTCCTCGTCGAGCACCTTCGGCAGGCGGTGCACGCCGAGCTCGTAGTGCTTCGTCGCGAGCTCGATCTGCGCGAGCACCTGGTTCGAGAACGAGTTCGACATCACGAACGACGGATGCCCCGTGGCATTGCCGAGGTTCATGAGCCGGCCCTCGGAGAGCACGAGGATCGACCGCCCGGACGGCATGCGCCACTCGTGCACCTGCGGCTTGATCTCGATGCGCTCGGCGCCGGAGCGCTCGAGCGCCGCGATGTCGATCTCGTTGTCGAAGTGCCCGACGTTCGCGACGATCGCGAGGTGCTTCATGCCCTGCAGGTGCTCGAGCGTGATGACGTGCTCGTTGCCGGTCGTCGTCACCCAGATGTCGACCTCGTCGAGGCAGTCCTCGACGAGCGCGACGCGGAAGCCGTCCATCGCTGCCTGCAGCGCGCAGATCGGGTCGACCTCGCTCACGATCACGCGGGCGCCCTGGCCGCGGAGCGCCTCGGCGGCGCCCTTGCCGACGTCGCCGTAGCCGACGACGAAGGCGGTCTTGCCGCCGATGAGCACGTCGGTCGCGCGGTTGAGACCGTCGGGCAGCGAGTGGCGGATGCCGTAGCGGTTGTCGAACTTCGACTTCGTCACGGAGTCGTTGACGTTGATCGCGGGGAACAGGAGCCGCCCCTCGGCGAAGAGCTGCTCGAGCCGGTGCACGCCGGTCGTCGTCTCCTCGGTCACGCCGCGCAGCTGCTCAGCGGTGCGCGTCCACCGCTGCGGGTCGTCGGCGAGGGTCGTCGCGATCAGCCGGTCGAAGACGTGCAGCTCGTCGGACGCGCCCTCGGGCGTCACCGGCGCCCCGCCGGCCGCCTCCGCCGCGCGGCCGCGGTGCACGAGCATCGTCGCGTCGCCGCCGTCGTCGAGGATGAGCGTCGGCCCGTCCTCGAAGTCGAAGATGCGGTTCGTGCACGCCCAGTACTCCTCGAGCGTCTCGCCCTTCCAGGCGAACACCGGGACGCCCGCCGGCGCATCCGCCGTGCCGTGGCCCACGACGACCGCGGCCGCCGCCTCGTCCTGCGTCGAGAAGATGTTGCAGCTCGCCCACCGCACCTCGGCGCCGAGCGCGACGAGGGTCTCGATGAGCACGGCGGTCTGCACGGTCATGTGCAGGCTGCCCGCGATGCGCTGCCCCGCGAGCGGCTGCTCGTCGGCGTAGCGGCGGCGCAGCTCCATGAGGCCGGGCATCTCGTGCTCGGCGAGGCGGATCTGGTGGCGTCCGGCCTCGGCGAGGCCGAGGTCGCGCACCTGGTGCTCGAGCGTGGTGCGGGAGGCGGTGTCGGTCATGGCCACCATCCTCCCACCGCTTCAGTCCGCGAGCGTCCGGACGAACTCGTCGAGCTGCTCGAACTGGTCCCGCGGCGCGAAGCCGGTGGACTCGAGCTTCCCGAGGTCGAGCGCCGACTGCAGGGGCCTCGGCGCGATGCCCTCCTTGTCGGCGTAGTACTCCGCGGTCGTGACCGGGGTGACCCGGGATGCGTCGTGGCCGGTGCGCTCGAACACGCGCGCGGCGATGTCTGCCCACGAGGCGGGCTCGCCGCCGTTCGACACGTTGTAGGTGCCGTAGGGCGCGCGGGACGCGAGCAGGTGGTCGATCGCGCGCGCGAGCTCCGCCGCGAAGGTCAGCCGGCCGACCTGGTCCCCCACGACCGACGGGTCCACGCCGCGCTCCGCGAGCGAGGCCATCGTGGCGATGAAGTTCTTGCCCTCCCCCACGACCCACGAGGTGCGGAGCACGTAGTGCTTGGGGGCGACGGCGACCGCGAGGTCGCCGGCCGCCTTCGACTGGCCGTAGACGCCGAGCGGCGCGAGCGGCTCGTCCTCCCCGTGGAGGGGCTGCGCGCCGTCGAAGACGTAGTCGCTCGAGACGTGCACGAGGGTGAGGCGGTGCTGGGCCGCGATCGCGGCGAGCCGGGCCGGCCCGCTCGCGTTGACGGCCCACGCGTCGCGACGGCCCTCGTCGGTCTCGGCACCGTCGACCGCAGTGTGCGCCGCGGCGTTCACGATCGTGCCGTACTGCGACCAGCGGATGCCGTCGAGCGTCTCGGGCCGCGCGAGGTCGATGGCGTCGCGGCCGGCGAACTCGACGTCGGTGCGCTCGGCCCACTGCCGCCGCAGCGCGCGTCCGAGCTGCCCGTTCGCGCCGAGCACGAGCGTCTTCCGCGGCGGCATGGGGGCGACGTCGGCGAGCATCGGGTGCGCGCGGTCCTTGTCGCTGAGCTCGGCCTGCTCGAGCGGGATCGGCCACTCGATCGCCGCCGTCGGGTCGGCGAGGTTGAGGAAGGTGTACTCGCCCTGCGCCTCGGCCGACCAGTGCTCGTTCACGAGGTAGCTGTAGGCCGTGTCCTCCTCGAGCGCCTGGAAGGAGTTGCCGACGCCGCGCGGCACGAACACCGCGATCGACGGGTCGATCTCGACCGTGAACGTCGCGCCGAACGACGGGCCCTCGCGCAGGTCGACCCACGCGCCGAAGACGCGACCGGATGCGACGGAGATGTACTTGTCCCACGGCTCGGCGTGGATGCCGCGCGTGACGCCGGCGGATGCGTTGAACGAGATGTTGTTCTGCACGGGACCGAAGTCGGGCAGGCCGAGCGCGAGCATCTTCTCGCGCTGCCAGTTCTCCTTGAACCAGCCGCGGTTGTCGCCGTGCACGGGCAGGTCGAGCACGAGGAA
The DNA here is from genome assembly GCF_024723325.1 of Agrococcus sp. HG114. Taxonomy (GTDB): domain Bacteria; phylum Actinomycetota; class Actinomycetes; order Actinomycetales; family Microbacteriaceae; genus Agrococcus. Next base: position 4,518 of record NZ_JANQCH010000005.1, on the reverse strand, counting down.
GCCGGGGATCGGCGTCTCGCGCACCTGCAGCTGCTTGCCGGTGGTCAGCTCCGCCATGCTCAGTGGCCCGCCGCCGCGTACTTGGCCTCGGCGGCGGCCTTCTGCGGCCGCCACCACGCCTCGTTGGCGCGGTACCAGTCGATGGTCGCCGCGAGGCCGGCCTCGAAGTCGGTGTAGGCGGGCTCCCAGCCGAGCTCCTCGCGCAGCTTGGTCGCGTCGATCGCGTACCGGAGGTCGTGGCCCGCCCGGTCCTTGACGTGGTCGAACGCATCCGCCTCGTGCCCCATGAGCCGCAGGATCGCCTGCACGACCTCGAGGTTGCTCTTCTCGCCGTCGGCGCCGATGAGGTAGGTCTCGCCCGTGCGGCCCGCCTCGAGGATGCGGAGGACCGCGCTCGAGTGGTCGTCGGCGTGGATCCAGTCGCGCACGTTCTCGCCGGCGCCGTAGAGGCGCGGCCGCACGCCGTCGATCACGTTCGTGATCTGGCGCGGGATGAACTTCTCGACGTGCTGGCGGGGGCCGTAGTTGTTCGAGCAGTTCGAGATCGTCGCCTCGAGGCCGAAGGAGCGCACCCACGCGCGCACGAGCAGGTCGGAGCCGGCCTTCGTCGACGAGTAGGGGCTCGAGGGGTTGTAGGGCGTCTCGGGCGTGAACTTCGCGGGGTCGTCGAGCTCGAGGTCGCCGTACACCTCGTCGGTCGAGATGTGGTGGAAGCGCGTGCGGTGCCGGCGCGCGGCCTCGAGCAGCGTGAACGTGCCGATGAGGTTCGTGTGCACGAACGGCGACGGGTCGGACAGCGAGTTGTCGTTGTGCGACTCGGCCGCGTAGTGGACGACGGCGTCGGCGTCGGCGACGAGCGGGTCGACGACCTCGGCGTCGGCGATGTCGCCGACCACGAGCTGGACTCGGGCGGCGGGGAGGCCCTCGAGCGAGGCGCGGTCGCCGGCGTACGTGAGCTTGTCGAGCACGACCACGTCGTGGTCGGTGTTGGCGACGACGTAGTGGACGAAGTTCGAGCCGATGAAGCCGGCGCCGCCGGTGACCAGGAGCTTGCTCATGGGTTCCAGCGTACTGACCGCGCGGCGGGAGCAGGCCGCGCCGGGTCAGGCCCGGATGAGGGCGAGCACCTCGTCCCGGATGGCGGCCATGGTCGCCTCGGTCTCGGCCTCCGCGTTGAGCCGCAGGAGCGGCTCGGTGTTCGAGGGCCGCACCGAGAACCACCAGGCGCCGTCGGGCGACGTCACGGTGAGGCCGTCGAGCTCGTCGAACTCGCCGCGGTGCGCGAACGCGTCGACGATGCGCGTGTAGGCGGCGGGCACGTCGTCGACGGTCGAGTTGATCTCGCCGGAGGCGAAGTACGGCGTGTAGCGGGCGGCGAGCTGCGACATCGGCTCGTCGTGCGCGCCGAGCGTCGCGAGGACGTGCATCGCGGCGAGCATGCCGTTGTCGGCGCCCCAGAAGTCGCGGAAGTAGTAGTGGGCCGAGTGCTCGCCTCCGAAGACGGCGCCCGTCTCGGCCATGCGGTCCTTGATGAGCGAGTGGCCCACGCGCGTGCGCACGGGCGTCGCGCCCGCGGCCCGGATCGCCTCGGGCACGGCGCGGCTCGTGATCAGGTTGTGGATGACCACGATGTCCCGCTCTCCCGCCGCCTGCGCCCGGCGGATCTCCCGCTCTGCGACGATCGCCGCGACCGCCGAGGGAGAGACGGCTCCGCCCCGCTCGTCGATGACGAAGCAGCGGTCCGCGTCGCCGTCGAACGCGAGGCCGAGGTCGGCACCGTGCTCGACGACCGCGGCCTGCAGGTCGACGAGGTTCCTCGGGTCGAGCGGGTTCGCCTCGTGGTTCGGGAACGTGCCGTCGAGCTCGAAGTAGAGCGGCACGATCTCGAGCGGCAGCTCCGGCAGCCCCGCCGCCTCGCCGAGCACGGCGGGCACCGTCATCCCGCCCATGCCGTTCGCCGCATCCACCACGACCTTCAGCGGACGGATGCCCGACAGGTCGACGAGCGAGCGCAGGTGCGCCGCGTAGTCGCCGAGCACGTCGCGCTCCGCGCGCTCGCCGCGCCGGGCGGCGGCCGGGATGCCGTGGTCGAGGTAGTGCTGGGCGGTGTCGCGGATGGCGGCGAGCCCCGTGTCGAGGCTGACCCCGCGCGCGCCCGCGCGGGAGAACTTGATGCCGTTGTACTCGGCCGGGTTGTGGGATGCGGTGAACATCATCGCGGGCGCGTCGAGGCTGCCGGAGGCGAAGTAGGTGCCGTCGGTCGAGCACAGCCCGATCAGCAGCACGTCGGCGCCGCGAGCCTGCGCGCCGTCAGCGGCGGCGGCGGCGAGCATCGGCGAGGAGGGACGCATGTCGTGACCGATGACGATCGGCGCCCCGGTGCCCACCTCGTCGGCGAACGCGGCCCCGAGCGCGCGCACGACCTCCTCGGTCAGCTGCCCCTCGACGAGCCCGCGCACGTCGTAGGCCTTCACGATGTCGCTCAGCGCCATGGTCTCTCCTGGTCGGTCGGTCGGATCTGCTACCAGCTCGCGCGGCCGGGCTCGTGGCGCGCGACCTGCCAGCCGGCCGGCCCGCTCGCCCGCTCGGCGTGCTGCTCGCAGAGGTCGTAGCTGCCCTCGATCGCCCCGCGCCGGCTCGCCGGCTGGAGGGGCCCGACGACCAGCAGCTGCGCCGCGTAGTCGACGGTCACGGTGCGATCGGCGTACCGGCGGCAACCGGGTCGCGAGCACATCCGTTCGTCCACCCGGCCCAGCGTAGTGCCGCGGGGCGCGCCGCCCTCCCGGCATAGGATGACGGCATGCCCGCGCGCCAGCACTCCAGGGGTTCGCGGCACGGCCGCGAGGTGCGATCGTCGCTCGCCGGCCCCGTGCTGCCGTTCCTGTCGTCGCGCGAGACGCGCTTCGAGGACATCGCGGCCGACGCGGCCGACTACGTGCAGGCGCTCTGGCCGGCCGAGCTCGGCGACGTGCACTTCCAGTGGGCGGACATGCCGCCCCGGGCGCTCGCCGGGCGCATCGACGAGGTGCCGGAGTGGGCGGTCGACGCGCAGCGGCGCACCATCACGATCTTCCGCCTGCCGCTCCAGCGGCTCCCCCGCGTGCACATCGACGACGCGTGGCATCGGCAGATCGCGATCGAGGGCGCGGTGTTCCGAGCCGCGGCCGAGCTCATCGGCCGCGACCCGTGGGAGGTCGCGCCGGATCGCTGGCGCCACCACTGAGCTCGAGGGCCCGAGAGGCTGGCCCGTTCAGTGCACGACGGTCACGCCCTGCGCGGCCGGTCCCTGCGGGCTCGCGGTGAACCCCGCGACCCGGGCACCGTCCCGGTAGCTCACGGCCACGACGATCCCTTCGCCCTCGAGCTCGACCGAGCCGGGCGCGACCGGCTGCTGATGCACACCGTCGGCGGCGAGCTGCACGGGCTGCCCGGCGATCCGGATCTCCTGGGCCTCGTCCACGGTGCTCACGACGTGGAGCGTCGGCGTCGGCCCCTCCGGCACGGCGACGGTCGAGGCTCCCGAGCGGGCCTGGCCGCCGGCGACCCAGTCGAAGTCGTTCCCGGCCGCCGCGATCGCTACCTGGCGCGCACCGGCGACGATCGGGGTGTCGGCCGCGACGCGGATGGCCACCACGCCGACGGGGATCTCGTCGAGCGGGAAGTCGGTGACGCGGCCGGGCTCGAGCTGCCCCTCCGACTCGAGCAGCGAGCCGTCTGCCGACTGGAACGCGATGCGCACCGCGCCGCCGCCGAGCGAGAGCACGCGCAGCGTGGGAGCGGCGTCGTCGTAGCCGGGCTGCGTCTCGACGCCGGTGGGCGCGGTGATCTCGACACCGGGCAGCACCGCGGTCGTGAGCGCGGAGACCGGGTCGACGACATCGATGCCGCCCGTCTCGAGCCCGCGGGTCGTGGTCTGCTGGAGGTACGCGGAGACCGGCGCGCCCGTCGACTGCACGCGGACGACGACGTCGGCGACGCCCGGTGCGACCGCGGCGAGGTCGAGGATCGACTCGGTGCCGGGCTGCACGGTGATGCCGCTCGAGCCGACCGTCTCGACGCGGCCCTCGGGTCCGTAGACCGTGACGTCGACGCTCGCGGTCACCTGCGCGGCGTTGCCGACGACGAGCGTGGACTGCCGGCCCGTGCGCGTCGAGCCGCCGACGAGCCACTGGTCGAGCCGCGTCTCGCTGCACTCGCTCACGGCCAGGCCCCTCGCACCGTCGACGCCCACGTCGACGGCCTGCGCGGCGGAGAGCGTCGTCGACTCGCCGCGCTGCGTGATCGCGGTGCCGCCGGGGACGCCCTCCTGGTCCGGCACCGCGAGCGCGGTGCGCTCGAGCTCGCCGCCGAGGCTGCCGACCTCGATGGTCGGCTCGGCGACGGCCGAGACCGCGAGGGCGTCGACGCCGTCGTCGGTGCCGGCGCGCAGCGCCGGCCCCGCGCACACCCGCGACTGCAGCGGGGCCGATGGCTGCACGTGCGTCGTCGGGGGCGTGATCGACGCGAGCGGCTCGGCGG
>NZ_JANQCH010000059.1 GCF_024723325.1 Agrococcus sp. HG114 | reverse complement strand
AGGTGCCGCCACAGGGCCGCGACGGCGTCCGCGCCCTGCACGCCCGGCTCGCGCACGAAGCCCTGCGCGAGCCAGGCGGCCTCGCGCATCGTGAAGACGCGATCGCGCCGCTCGGGCAGCGCGCCGGCGACCGACGAGCGGATGGCGCGCGACGCCGTGAGCACGAGCGTCGCGCCGAGGACCTGCTCGGCGTCGAGGACGCGCGAGCGGTGCCGCGCGGCCTGCTCGCGCCACTCCGGGTCGTCGTGGAACGCCGAGACTGACGGGCACACGGGGCTCCCCGCGTCGGCGCTCACCCCCGCGCTCGCGATGCGCACCTGGTCGACCGCGGCGAGGCCGTCGAACCGCTGCCGCAGCGTGAGCGCGGCCATCGGCGAGCGGCACACGTTCGCGGCGCACACGAGCAGGATCGACGCGGCCTCGTGCGCTGCCATGTCAGGGCCTCCCGACCGGGACGCGGTGGCGAGCCGCAGCGGGCCGGCGCTCCCGCGCGAGCCGCGCCCCGTCGCGGAGGCCCCGCACGAGCGCGCGCCAGGGGCGCGCTGAGGTCACGAGCTGACGTCGGCCGCCTCGCAGGACGACGGCCCACGCGGCGCGCGGCGCGCTGCGCAGCCATCGCCGCACGCCCTCGTCGTCGAGGTGCCCGACGGCGTAGAGCATGCGGTTCCTGATGTTCCAGTAGTAGTACTCCTCCGACTTCGCGCGGTCCGCGACGGCGGTGCCCTGCGTGCCTCCCGCGTCGTGCACGACGAGCGCGTCCACGAGCCCGAGCCGGGCGCCCGCGTCGAGCGCCCGGTGCGAGAGGTCGATGTCCTCCCAGTACAGGAAGTAGTCCTCGTCGAAGCCGTCGAGCCGGCGCCAGAGCTCCGCCGACATCGCGAAGCACGCACCCGTCGCCCACGGCAGCCGGGCCGCGTCCGGGAAGCGGTCGCGCGCCTCGGCTCCGCGCGTCGCGCCGTCGTCGAGGTACAGGTCGGCCCCGGCGAACCACGGCTCCCCGGAGCCGCGCACGACGATCGGGGACGCGAGCAGCATGGGGTCGGCGGCGACCGCCGCGACGAGCCGCTCGAGCGAGTCGGGCTCGATGGCGGCGTCGGGATTGAGGCCCACGACGACCTCGCTGCCGAGCTCGAGCGCACGGGCGGCGCCGGCGTTCGTGCCGCCGCCGAAGCCCGCGTTGCGGTCGAGCAGCACCGCCTCCCAGCCGTGCTCGGCCGCGAGGTCGCGCACGCGGGCCCGCTCCTCGTCGCCGCTGAAGCAGTCGACGACCACGAGCCGCCCTCCCTCCGGCAGGCTCAGACGCGCGGCGTAGCGGCGCAGGAGCGCGCTCGAGGCGAAGCTCACCACGACGACGGCGAAGGGTGGGAGCCGCGGCGGCTCCGACCCGCTCATCGCGCCGCCCGCGCGCGGTCGATCGCCTGCATCTCGCGGAACCACTTCGTCGCGGCGAGCACGAGGAACAGGAGGTTGGCGAGCGCGAGCGCGCCGTAGGCCACCAGGAACCCGGTCGTCGAGCCCCAGAGCGCGAAGACGAGGCAGAGGACCCCGTAGTCCGTCGGCACGAGCAGGAGCGATCGCAGCGGCGTGCCGCTGCCGCGCTCGTGGGTCGAGGGCACCCCGACCTTCCCCTTCAGCAGGTCGTTGAGCAGCATCGCGAAGAACGTCACGACGCCCACGACGGAGAACAGCAGCGGCACGAGCAGCCACGCGCTGCCGCGCAGCGGCGTGTGCAGCCAGAGCGCCAGGAGCACCGCGAGGTGCAGCACCGCGAGCTTGATCGCGTCGACGAAGTGATCGAGCCACTCCCCCGCGAGCGTGCCGCCGCCGCGCAGCCGCGCGACCTGCCCGTCCGCGGAGTCCCAGGCGTAGCCGAGCGCGAGCAGCAGCGCGACGACGACGCCGCTCCACCACGCGACGGGCAGCACGAGGAGGAGCGCGATGCCGACAGCGGTGTGGGCAGCGCTCACGGCCGTGACGGTGTTCGGCGTCCAGCCGGCGCGATGCGCCGCGACCGCGAGCACGCGGCCGAGCCGGCGGTTGACGTACACCGAGTAGGCGGGCGCGCCGCGCGCGTGGCCCTTCTGGGCGGAGGCGAGCCGGCGGTGCACCTCGGAGAAGGATTCCGTCATGCCGACACCCCTGTCGCGCTCTCGCGAGGACGTCGGTGGCGGCGTCCGGTGCGATCGCCGAGAGTCTAGGACTCCGTGGCCACCACCGCGCAAGATGGGTCAGAATGTGGCGCATGTCGCACCGCGCGCGCTCGAGGGATCGGCCGGTGCGCGTGATGCAGTCGTTCGGGCCGCCCCGCGCGACCACGAATCCCTACATCCGCATGCTCGACGCGGCGCTCGAGCGCACGCCCGGTGTCGAGCACATGCGCTTCGACCGACGGCGCGCGCTCTTCGGGCGCTACGACGCGCTGCAGCTCCACTGGCCGGAGACCCTCCTCGGCGGGAGCACCCCCGCGCGGGCGCTCGCGCGGCGCGCGTTCGCGCTCGCGCTGCGGATGCGCCTCGCGCTCACGCCCGTCGCCGTCGTGCGCACGGTGCACAACGACGCGCCGCACGAGGCGCGCGCCGACTGGGAGCGGCGCTTCCTCGCCTGGCTCGACCGCCGCACCGACCACCGCATCCTGCTCACCGAGCACGCGGCCGGGCCCTCGAGCGCTCCGGCGACGGTCATCCGCCACGGCCACTACCGCGACTGGTTCGCCGACGCACCCGCGATCGACGCCGAGCCGGGCACCCTCGCGTTCGTCGGCCTCGTGCGCCCCTACAAGGGCGTCGAGGCGCTGCTCGACGCGTTCGCGAGCACGGCGGATGCGCGTCCGGACCTCCGGCTGCGGGTGGCCGGGCTGCCCGCGGACGCGGTGATCGAGCGGGAGGTCCGCGCGCGTGCGGCACGCGATGCCCGGGTGGAGCTCGACCTCCGGCACCTGCCGGACCGCGACTTCGCGTCGTCCGTGCTGCGGTCGGCGGGCGTGGTGCTACCGTTCCTGGCCATGCAGAACTCGGGCAGCCTGCTCGCCGCGCTCTCGCTGGGCCGCCCTGTGCTCGTGCCCCGCACGCCCACGACCGAGGAGCTCGCGGCCGAGGTCGGCCCGGGCTGGATCACCGCGTTCGAGCCGCCGCTCACGGGCGACGACCTGCGCCGCTTCGCCGAGGCGGCCGAGCGCCCGCCTGCCGCGCCGCCCGACCTCTCCGCGCGCGAGTGGGACGACGTGGGCGCCGCGCACCGCACCGCGTTCCTGCGGGCGGTCGCGGACCGACGCGAGCGGCGGCTGCCGCGATGAGCGGCGCGGCCCTGCACGAGCGGCGCGTGCTCGTCGCCGTGCCGACGTACCGCCGGACGGGGCTCCTGCCGCACCTGGTCACGCGCATCCGCGAGGAGGCCGCGCGCATCGACCTGCCGTGGCGCATCCTGCTCGTCGACAACGACCCCGACCTGTCCGCGGCGTCGACGGCGCGAGAGCTCGGCGTCGAGCACGTCGCGGAGCCGACGCCGGGCATCGCCGCCGCCCGGCAGGCGGCGCTCGACGCCGCCGCGCCCGGTGAGCTCGTCGTGATGATCGACGACGACCTCGAGCCGGAGCACGGCTGGCTCGCGGGGCTCGTCGATGCGTGGACCGCGCACCGCCCCGCGGTCGTCATGGGCTACGTGCGCTACGTGTGGCCCGAGGGCACCGACCCGTGGATCGCGGCGGGCGGGTTCATGCGGCGCTCGCTGATCCCGACGGGCGAGCGGCTCCCCGGCCTGAAGACGGGCAACGTCCTGATCGACGCCGATCGGGTGCGCGAGCTCGACGTGCGGTTCGACGTCTCGCTCGGGCTCTCGGGCGGCTCCGACGTGCAGTTCGGGCGCGACCTGATCGCCGCCGGCGGCACGATCGTGGCCTCGGCCGAATCGGTCGCGAGGGACGACATCGCGCCCGAGCGCACGACCCTCGCCTTCGTGCGCCGCCGTGCGATCTGCCAGGGACAGGTGCGCGCTCGCCTCTACACGCGGGCGGAGACCCCGGGCAGTCGGATGGCGAAGCGCGCGGGCTTCCTCGTGGGCGGGCTCATCCGCATGCCGGCCTTCGCGGCCGGCGAGGCGCTCGCGCGGCTCCGCGGCGACGTGGGCGCGAGCGCGACCTATCGCCGCCGCCTGTGGTTCGCGCGCGGTCGCGTCATGGGAGCGCTCGGGCTCGACGACTTCGAGTACGCGCGCCCGGCGGCCTCCGCCTGAGCCGACCCTGAGCCGACCCAGGGGCCGCGAGCGGGGCGATCCCTTGCGGCTCCGCTCGCGCGTTGCCTAGCCTGCAGGAATCGGCATAACGTCGTTCTGGAACTCCACGGGAGGTGCGATGAGCCACCGCATCGGCTACGCGGCCGGCGGCTTCGACCTCTTCCACGTCGGCCACCTGAACCTCCTCCGCCACGCGCGCGACCACTGCGACACGCTCATCGCCGGAGTGGTGAGCGACGAGATGCTGCGGCAGGTCAAGGGCGTCACCCCCGTCATCCCGACCTTCGAGCGCGCCGAGATCGTGCGCGCCATCCGCTTCGTCGACCGCGTGCACATCGAGACCGTGCCCGACAAGCTCGACACCTGGCGCGAGGTGCGCTTCACGCACTTCTTCAAGGGCGACGACTGGCGCGGCACCGAGCAGGGCCTGCGGCTCGAGCGCGAGCTCGCCGAGGTCGGCGTCGAGGTCGTCTACTTCCCCTACACGGCGCACACGTCGAGCACGGTGCTGCGGCGCGCGCTCGAGCTCCTCGAGGACTCCGACGCGCCGGCCCCGCAGCGCGCCGGCTAGGCCCGCGACGCGAGGAAGCTGTACACCTCGGTCTCGTCGACCCCGGGGAACGCGCCCGGCGGGAGCGCCGCGAGCAGGTGCGAGTGCGCCCTCGCGCTCGGCCACGCCTGGCCCGCCCACGCCTCGGCGAGCTCGGGCGGCGGCGTGCGGCAGCACGACGGGTCCGGGCACCGGGAGACCGAGCGCTCCTTCGTGCCCCGGCCGCGGAACCACTTCGCGTGCGCGAACGGCACCCCGATCGACAGCGAGAACTCCCCTGACGGGCTCCGCTCCGTCATGGCCGTGCACCAGAACGTGCCGGCGGGCGTCTCGGTGTACTGCTCGAACGCGTTCACCTTGTCGGCGACGTCGAACACCTCGCGGCTCGTCCAGTGCTTGCACACGGGCTGCCCCTCGATGGCGCCGGTGTGGTCGGCGGGGAACGTGACGCCGTCGTTCTCGTAGGCCTTGTAGATGATCCCCGACTCGTGCACCTTCTGGAAGTGCAGGGGGATGCCGAGGTGCACGGTCGCGAGGTTCGTGAGCCGGTGGGCGGCCGCCTCGTACGACACCGCGAACGCGTCCCTGAGGTCCTCGACCGCGAGCTGGCGCTCCTGCTTCGCGCTCGCGAGGAAGTCGACCGCGGTGCGCTCGGGCATGAGCAGGGCCGCGGCGAAGTAGTTCGTCTCGATGCGCTGCCGCAGGAAGCCGCCGTAGTCGGCGGGCACCGAGTGGCCGAGCACGTGGTGGCCGAGCGCCTGCAGCAGCACCGACCGGGGATCGTGGTCCGTGCGCGAGGAGCGGGAGAGGTAGATGCGCTTGCGCTTGAGGTCGGTCACGGAGCGCGTGGAGTGGGGCAGGTCGCCGACGTGGTGCACCGAGAACCCGAGCCGCTCGGTGATCGCGGCGATCAGGTGCTGCGAGAGCGGTCCGGCCTGGTAGCCGACGCGCTGGAGCATCGCGGCCGCCTCCGCCTCGATCTCGGGGAAGTGGTTGTCGCGCGCCCGCATCTCGGCCCGCAGCTGCGTGTTGGCGCGCCGCGCCTCCTCGGGCGTCGCGACCCGCTCCTCGGCGACGCGCTCGAGCTCGTCGACGAGCGCGAGCATCGTCTCGAGCACGTCGTCGGGCGTGCGGGGCCCGATGCGCATCGTCGGCAGCTGCTTCTGCTGCCACATCGACGACTGCATCGCGCGCTCGAGCCGCAGCTCGAGCGCCGCGCGGCGCGACGGCGGCGCGGTGCCGGTGAGCTGGTCGAGGCCGACGCCGTAGAGCCCGGCGAGCTGCTGGAGCTGCGAGAACCTCGCCTCGCGCTTGCCCGTCTCGAAGCCCGACAGCTGCGAGGGCGCGAGCCCGATCGCGGCGTGCACGGCGTCGAGCGTGAGCCCGGCCTGCTTGCGGGCGTGGCGGAGCGCCTTGCCGAGCTGGAGCGCGTCGACGGCGCTCGACGCCGCCGTCTCGCGCGCGGGCCGGTCCCACGAGCCGGCGGATGTGCGGGGTGCGGTCATGCGAGCACGATACGGCACGTTCTGCGCATTGTGGCAGAAATGACGAACTTCACTCGCGTAATCGCGGTACCTCGCGCGTTTCTGCACGCAGAGTGGTGGCAGGACGACGTCGCGGGACCGATGCGCGGCGCAGCACACAGGAGGACACCATGACGGAGCAGCACGACACCCAGCTGGCGGCCGAGGCGGCCGAGCTCGAGCTCGAGTGGGCGGCGAACCCCCGCTGGAACGGCATCAAGCGCGACTACTCCGCCGCCGACGTCGTTCGGCTGCGCGGCACGGTCGTCGAGGAGCACACGCTCGCGCGTCGCGGCGCCGAGCGCCTCTTCGAGCGCCTGCACGCCGACGAGAAGCCCGTGCGGGCGCTCGGCGCGCTCACCGGCAACCAAGCGGTGCAGCAGGTGCGCGCCGGCCTCGAGGCGATCTACCTCTCCGGCTGGCAGGTCGCCGCCGACGCGAACCTCTCGGGCCAGACGTACCCCGACCAGTCGCTCTACCCGGCCAACTCCGTGCCCGCGGTCGTGCGCCGCATCAACAACGCCCTGCAGCGCGCCGACCAGATCGAGCGCAGCGAGGGCAAGCGCACGGTCGCCGACTGGCTCGCGCCGATCGTGGCGGATGCGGAGGCCGGCTTCGGCGGACCCCTCAACGCGTTCGAGCTCATGCGCGGCATGATCACCGCGGGCGCCGCCGGCGTGCACTGGGAGGACCAGCTCGCGAGCGAGAAGAAGTGCGGCCACCTGGGCGGCAAGGTGCTCATCCCCACGCAGCAGCACGTGCGCACGCTGAACGCCGCGCGCCTCGCCGCCGACGTCGAAGGCGTGCCCTCGGTCATCATCGCCCGCACCGACGCCGAGGCGGCGACCCTGCTCACGAGCGACGTCGACGAGCGCGACCGCCCGTTCCTCACCGGCGGCCGCACGTCCGAGGGCTTCTACGAGGTGCGCAACGGCATCGAGCCGTGCATCGCCCGCGGCCGCGCGTACGCCGAGTACGCCGACCTGCTGTGGATGGAGACCGGCAAGCCCGACCTCGAGGTCGCGCGCCGCTTCGCGGAGGGCATCAAGAGCGAGTTCCCCGACCAGCTCCTCGCCTACAACTGCTCGCCGTCGTTCAACTGGAAGAAGCACCTCGACGACGACCAGATCGCGAAGTTCCAGCGCGAGCTCGGCGCGATGGGCTTCCGCTTCCAGTTCATCACCCTCGCCGGCTTCCACGCCCTCAACCACTCGATGTTCGACCTGGCCAAGGGCTACGCGGAGCACGACATGACCGCGTACGTCGACCTGCAGGAGCGCGAGTTCGCCGCCGAGGCGCAGGGCTACACGGCCACGAAGCACCAGCGCGAGGTCGGCACCGGCTGGTTCGACATGGTCGCGACCGCGCTCAACCCCGACTCGGGCACGCTCGCGCTCGCCGGCTCGACCGAGTCCGAGCAGTTCCACTGAGCCGCCCGGCCGTCACCGACGCAGACGAGAGAAGGAGGACGATCATGGACGACCGCATCCGCATCACCGCCACCGCCGAGGGCCAGGACCGGGTCCTCACCCGGGACGCGCTCGCGTTCCTGCTCGAGCTGCACGACGCGTTCGAGTGCTCGCGCCAGCAGCTGCTGCAGAACCGGCGCAAGCGCCGCGCCGCGCTCGCCGACGGCGAGACGCCCGGCTTCCTCGAGTCGACGCGGCGCATCCGCGAGGACGGCAGCTGGCGGGTCGCCCCGCCGGCGCCGGGCCTCGAGGACCGCCGGGTCGAGATCACCGGCCCGATCGAGCGCAAGATGACCATCAACGCGCTCAACTCGGGCGCGAAGGTGTGGCTCGCCGACTGCGAGGACGCCTCGAGCCCGCTGTGGCGCAACGTCATCGCGAGCCAGGTGAACCTGCAGGACGCGATCCGCGATCGGATCGAGTTCACGAGCCCAGAGGGCAAGCACTACCGCGTGACGGCCGAGCAGACGCCGACGATCGTCGTGCGCCCGCGCGGCTGGCACCTCGACGAGCACCGCATCATCGTCGACGGCAAGCCGATGTCGGGCTCGCTCGTGGACTTCGGGCTGCACGTGTTCCACAACGCCGAGGAGCTCATCGCCCGCGGCCGCGGCCCGTACTTCTACCTGCCGAAGCTCGAGAACCACGAGGAGGCGCGCCTCTGGAACGACGTGTTCCGCATGGCGCAGCAGCTGCTCGTGCTGCCGCAGGGCACCATCCGCGCGACCGTGCTCATCGAGACGATCACGGCTGCGTTCGAGATGGAGGAGATCCTGTGGGAGCTGCGCGAGCACTCCGCGGGGCTCAACGCCGGGCGCTGGGACTACCTGTTCTCGATGATCAAGGCGTTCCGCCTCCGCGGCCCGGAGTTCGTGCTCCCCGATCGCGCGCAGCTCACGATGACGGCGCCCTTCATGCGCGCGTACACCGAGCAGCTCGTGCGGGCGTGCCACCGTCGCGGCGCGCACGCGATCGGCGGCATGGCGGCCTTCGTGCCGAGCGCGAAGGACCCGGAGGCGACCGAGCGGGCGCTCCAGGCGGTCGCGGGCGACAAGGCGCGCGAGGCCGGCGACGGGTTCGACGGCTCGTGGGTCGCGCACCCCGGGCTCGTCGAGACGTGCCGCTCGGCGTTCGACGCGGTGCTCGGCGACCGGCCGAACCAGCTCGACCGCTCGCGCGAGGACGTCGAGGTCGACGCGGCCGCGCTCATCGACCTCTCGACGACGCCCGGCGAGATCACCGACGCGGGGCTCCGCTCGAACATCGAGATCGCCATCCGCTACATGGAGGCGTGGCTGCGAGGCCACGGCGCCGTCGCGATCCACTCCCTCATGGAGGACGCGGCGACCGCCGAGATCTCGCGCTCGCAGGTGTGGCAGTGGATCCACAACGAGTCGGTGACCTCGGATGGACGCACGGTGACGCGCGAGCGCTGCGAGCGGATCGTCGACGAGCTCGCCCCCGCGTTCGGCTCCGAGCCGGGCAACCGCTTCCGCGAGGCGATCGAGCTCTTCCGCGAGACGGCGCTCGAGGAGGCCTACCCCGCGTTCCTCACGCTCGCCGGCACCGAGCGCTACCTCGGCGACGGCGAGGAGCGGCCGACGACCGGGCCGATCGCGGTGCAGCAGGCGGCGGATGCGCCGCAGGAGGACGAGCGCGTCGCGGCCTGAGCGCCACGAGGACGTCGAAGGGCGGGATCCCGGTGGGTCCCGCCCTTCGACTCGTCCGCGTCAGGAGTGCTGCGCCCGCGCGGCGCGCAGGCTCGCGAGCAGGCGCTCGCGCAGCTCCTCGGGAGCGCGATCCTTGCACGCGCCCTGCAGCGCGGCCGTGAGCATCTCGCCCACGTGGTGCTCCGCCGAGCACTCCTCGCACGTCTCGAGGTGCGCGCGCACGTCGGCCGCGTCCTCGGCGCAGAGCTCGTTGTGGAGGTACTCCTCCAGGGCGGCCCGCGCCTCGGCGCAGTCCCTCTTCGCCTCCAGCGTCTCGCTCACGGCTGCTTCTCCTTCGGGTTCGCATCCTGCACGCCGATGCCCTGCTCGCGGGCGTAGTCGGCCAGCAGGCCTCGCAGCAGCTTCCGGCCGCGGTGGAGCCGGCTCATGACGGTGCCGACGGGGGTCTCCATGACCTCTGCGGTCTCGGCGTAGCTGAGCCCCTCGACGTCGACCCAGTAGACCGCCATGCGGAAGTCCTCCGGCACCGCCTGCAGCGCATCCTTCACGGCTCCCGACGGCATCCGGTGGATGGCCTCGGCCTCGGCGCTGCGCGCCGAGGTGGCCGTGATGGAGTCGGCATCGCCGACCTGCCACTCCTCCATGTCGTCGAGCGGCGCCTCGAAGGGCCGTCGCTGCTGCTTGCGATAGGTGTTGATGTAGGTGTTGGTCTGGATGCGGTACAGCCAAGCCCGCAGGTTCGTGCCCTGCTTGAACGAGTCGTACGCCGCGTAGGCCTTGAGCAGCGTCTCCTGCACGAGGTCCGCGGCGTCCGCGGGGTTGCGCGTCATCCGCATGGCGGCCGCATAGAGCTGGTCGGCGTACTGCATCGCCTGCTCCGTGAAGTCGTCGCGCTTCTCCGCTTCGGTTCTCTCGCTTGCCATCGCGGGCGAGTCTAGTGTCGCTGTCGGCACCCGGCCCTCCTCCGCTTCGCGTCCTGACCGATAGATTGCAACCGATGGCACCGCTCGATCATTCCCGGCCCTGGACCGCTCCGACCGCGAAGGCGCGGCTCGACGCACGCGTGCAGCTGCCGGGCTCCAAGAGCCTCACGAACCGGGCGCTCCTGCTCGCCGCCCTCGGCGACGGCACCTCGACGCTCCACCGCCCGCTGCGCAGCCGCGACGCGCGCATCATGGTCGAGGGCCTGCGCGCGCTCGGCGCGACGATCCGGGAGGTGCCGGGCGACGGGCGCTTCGGCCCCGACCTCGCGATCACCCCCGGCCCGATCACGGGCGGCGCCGCGATCGACTGCGGCCTCGCGGGCACCGCGATGCGGTTCCTGCCGATCGTCGCGGCGCTCGGCGACGGCCCTGTCGCGTTCGACGGCGACCCCCACGCGCGCGAGCGGCCGATGGCGACGACGATCGACAGCCTGCGGGCGCTCGGCGTGCGCGTCGACGCCGACGAGCCGCGCCTGCCGTTCACGGTGCACGGCGCCGGCGGCGTGCGCGGCGGCGAGGTGACGATCGACGCGAGCGCGTCGAGCCAGTTCGTGTCGGCGCTCCTGCTCGCCGGCGCCCGCTTCGACGAGGGGCTCACCCTGCACCACCGCGGCGCGAGCCTGCCGTCGCTCCCCCACATCGAGATGACGCTCGAGGCCCTGCGGCAGCGCGGCGTCGTTGCGCGCCAGGCCGGCGAGGCGTCCTGGCGCGTCGAGCCCGGCGCCATCGGGGCGCTCGACGAGCGCATCGAGCCCGACCTCTCGAACGCCGCGCCGTTCCTCGCCGCCGCGGTCGTCGTCGGCGGCCGCGTCGTGCTCGACGGCTGGCCCGCGCAGACGACGCAGGTGGGGCGCCTGCTGCCCGAGCTGCTCGCGGCGTTCGGCGCGACGTCGCGGGTCGCGGACGGCTCGCTCACGGTCGAGGCGCTCGGCGGCGCGATCCCGGGCGCCCGGCTCGACATGCGCGCCGCCGGCGAGCTCGCGCCCACGATCGTCGCGATCGGCGCGCTCGCGTCGGCGCCCGTCGAGGTGACGGGGATCGGCCACATCCGCGGGCACGAGACCGACCGCATCCGCGCCCTCGTCGACGACATCGCGGCGCTCGGCGGCCGCGCAGAGGCGCTGCCGGACGGGATCCGCGTCGAGCCGGCTCCGCTCTCGGGCGGCACGTGGGCGGCGTACGCCGACCACCGCATCGCGACGGCCGGCGCGGTCGTGGGCCTGCGCGTGCCGGGCGTCGAGGTCGACGACATCGGCGCGACCTCGAAGACGATCCCGGAGTTCCCGGAGCTGTGGTCGGCGATGCTCGAGGGCTCCGGCGGCGTGAGCGCATGAGCTGGCTCGGCGACTACGAGGACCCGTACGAGCAGTACGACGAGTCGAGCGTGCGGGAGCGGCCGAACCCGAAGGCGAACCGGCCGCGCTCGAAGCACCGCCCCGAGCACGAGGATGCGATCACGGGCATCGTGACCGCGGTCGACCGCGGGCGCTACACGCTCGCCGTGCGCGTGGGCGAGCCCGACGAGGCGGTCGTGACCGCCGCGCGCGCGAGGGAGCTGCGCAAGCAGGCGATCGTCGCGGGCGACCGGGTGGACGTCGTGGGCGACACGAGCGGCGAGGAGGGCTCGCTCGCCCGGATCGTGCGCATCCAGCCGCGCGCGACCGTGCTGCGCCGCTCGGCCGACGACACCGACGTCGTCGAGCGCGTCATCGTCGCGAACGCCGACGTGCTCCTCATGGTCGTCGCGGCCGCCGACCCCGAGCCGCGGCCGGCGCTCATCGACCGCTACCTCGTCGCGGCGCTCGACGCCGGCATCACGCCCATCATGGTCGTCACGAAGACCGACGTCGCCGACCCGGAGCCGTTCCTCGCGCACTTCGCGGGGCTCGAGATCGAGGTGTGGCGCTCGTCGATCGACGATCCGCCGGTCGAGGCGCTGCGCGAGCGGCTCGACGGCCACACGACCGTCGCGGTGGGGCACTCGGGCGTCGGCAAGTCGACGCTCGTGAACGCGCTCGTGCCCGGCGCGATGCGCGCGGTCGGGCACGTGAACGCCGTCACCGGCCGCGGCCGGCACACGTCGTCGTCGACCGTCTCGTTCAAGCTCGGCTCCGGGTGGATCATCGACACCCCCGGCGTGCGCTCGTTCGGGCTCGGGCACGTCGCGACCGCGAACGTGCTGCGCGGCTTCCCCGACCTCGCAGCGGTCGCCGAGGAGTGCCCGCGCGGCTGCAGCCACCTGCCGGGCGAGGAGTTCTGCGAGCTCACGATCGCCGCACGCGAGGGGCGCCTCGGGCAGCGCCGCGTCGACTCGATGCAGCGGCTGCTCGGCACGCTCGTCGCGGCGCGCCAGCAGCGCCACGAGGAGTGACGCGCCGCCTACGCTGGAGGGCGTGACCCGCTACGACGACGACCTCGCGCTCGCCCTCCGCATGGCCGACGAGGCGGACGCGATCTCGATGGCGCGCTTCGGGGCGCAGGACCTCGAGATCTCGACGAAGGCCGACACGACCCACGTGACCGACGCCGACCGCGCGGTCGAGCGGCGCATCCGCGCGATCCTCGCCGAGGAGCGGCCCGACGACGGGATCCTCGGCGAGGAGTACGGCACGGAGGATCGGGGCGGGAGCACCGAGCGGCAGTGGATCGTCGACCCGATCGACGGGACCGCGCACTTCCTCCGGGGCGCCCCGATCTGGGCGACGCTCATCGCGCTCGCCGTCGACGGTCGCCCCGTCGTGGGCGTCGTCTCCTCCCCCGCGCTCGGCGCCCGGTGGTGGGCGGCCGAGGGCTCGGGCGCGTGGACGGATCCCGCGCAGCCGAGGCGCCTCCGCGTCTCGAGGGTCGCCGGGCTGTCGGATGCGGTGCTCTCGTACAACGCGATCCAGGGGTGGGACGGTGCGGGCCGCATCGACCAGCTCATCGAGCTGCAGCGGGAGGTGTGGCGCGCGCGCTCGTACGGCGACGCGTGGAGCTACATGCTGCTCGCCGAGGGGAAGGTCGACGCGGTCGCCGAGTTCGACCTCAAGCCCTACGACATGGCGGCGCTCGTGCCGGTCATCGAGGAGGCGGGCGGACGGTTCACCTCGGCGGAGGGACTGCCCGGGCCCTGGCACGGCTCGGCGCTCGCTACGAACGGGGCGCTCCACGAGCAGCTCCTGGAGCGGCTCGCGCGCTGAGGTCCGGCGCTGCGGCGCGGACCGCTGTCGCCCGCGCGGCCCGGAGCGCATACTGGTGGCCATGGACGAGTGCCGCTGCGAGCCGGACGGCTACGCGGCGGAGTTCGACGCCGCCTTCGCGGAGCGCATGGCGAGGCGCTACCGGCGACGCGGCCTCACGCGTCCCGAGCGGCGGCTCGTCGACTACCTCGCCTCGGACGACATCCGCGGCGCCAGCGTGCTCGAGATCGGCGGCGGGGTCGGCGAGATCGGCATCGAGCTGCTCCGTCGCGGCGCCGCGGGCGTGACGACGCTCGAGCTCTCCGCCGCCTACGACGAGCAGGCGGGCCTGCTCGCGGCAGAGGCGGGCGTGAGCGACCGGGTGCAGCGCCGCATCATCGACCTCGCCGAGCATCCCGCCGCGGTGGAGCCGGCCGATCTCGTCGTCCTCCACCGCGTCGTGTGCTGCTACCCCGACTTCGAGCGGCTGCTGACCGCGGCGGCCGACCGCTGCCGGGCGCGGCTCGCGTTCACCCACCCGCGACGCGACCCCGTCACCCGCGCCGTGTGCGCGCTCGAGACCGCCGCCTCCCGTCGGCGCGGCTCGGGCTTCCGCTCCTACCTGCATCCGCCCGCCGCCATGGTGCGCGCGGTCGAGGCGCGAGGCCTGCGTGCGGAGCTGCGCGGGCGCGGGCTCGTCTGGCAGGTGCAGGGGC
>NZ_JANQCH010000058.1 GCF_024723325.1 Agrococcus sp. HG114 | reverse complement strand
GGGCTGGGTCGCGCTGGGCGCGTCCGCCGTCGCGCTCGCCGCCGCGTGGTTCGCGATCGCCCGCTGGGCGCCGCGGCGCTGACCGGGACCCGGGACAGGTCCCGGCGCTGGGGTCGCGGCGGCGACCCGAAAGGGTCCCCGCCCCAGAGCTCCACCGCGCAATAGGATCGAGCGCGTGACTCAGCCGACCCCGCTCCCCCGCACGCTCATCGCAGACCTCGCGTCGCTGCCCGACGGGCCGGTGAAGGTGCAGGGCTGGGTCGAGACGGTGCGCGACCAGAAGCGCGTGCAGTTCGTGATCCTGCGCGACGAGTCCGGCGCCGCGCAGCTCGTCAACCCGGTGAACGACGACACCGCCGAGACCGCCGCGACCATCTCGGCGCTCATGCACGGCTCGTTCATCACCGTGACGGGCGACCTGAAGGCCGACGAGCGCGTGAAGCTCGGCGGGCTCGAGGTCAAGGTCGGCTCGCTCGTGGTCGAGACGGTCGCGAAGGACTCGCCGATCGCCGACGACTCGTCGATCGACAAGCGCCTCGACTGGCGGTTCCTCGACCTGCGCCGCCCCGAGGCGCAGCTCATCTTCCGCGTGCAGACGACGATCGAGCACGCGATGCGCCAGCACTGGATCGACGAGGGCTTCATCGAGCTGCACACGCCGAAGCTCATGGCGACCGCGTCGGAGTCGCGCGCCGAGCTGTTCGAGGTGCCGTACTTCGAGACGACCGCCTACCTCGCGCAGTCGCCGCAGCTGTTCAAGCAGATGGCGCAGTCGGCCGGCTTCGGCAAGATCTTCGAGATCGGCCCGGCGTTCCGCGCCGACCCGTCGTTCACGAGCCGCCACGCGACGGAGTTCACATCGATCGACTCCGAGATCTCGTGGATCGACTCGCACGAGGACGTCATGCAGCTGCACGAGACGCTGCTGACGAAGGCGCTCACCGCGGTGATCGAGCGCCACGGCGACGAGATCGAGCAGCGCTTCGGCATCCGGCTCGAGATCCCCGCCCTGCCGTTCCCGCGCATCCCCCACGCCGAGGTGAAGCAGATCGTCGAGGCCCGAGGCCACACGATCGAGCGCGCCGACGGCGACCTCGACCCCGAGGCGGAGCGGCAGATCTCGGCGCACGTCAAGGAGACGGCGGGCCACGACTTCGTGTTCGTGACCGAGTACCCCTCGAGCGTGCGGCCGTTCTACCACCTGCGCCCCGAGGGCCGCCCGGAGGTCACGAACTCGTACGACCTCATCTACAACGGCGTCGAGATCTCGACGGGCGCGCAGCGCGAGCACCGCGTCGACGTGCTCGAGGCGCAGATCGTCGAGAAGGGCATGAACCCGGCGGAGCTCGAGGAGTACCTCGACTTCTTCCGCTACGGCGTGCCGCCGCACGGCGGCTTCGGCATGGGCCTCGCGCGGGTCGTGATGCTCATGCTCGGGCTCGGCTCGATCCGCGAGACGACCTACCTGTTCCGGGGCCCGACGCGCCTCACGCCGTAGCGGCTGCCACCATCCCGCTCATCGAGCAGCGCGCAGCGCGCGCATCGACGGGTCAGGCGCCCAGGCGGGCCTGGATGCGCTCGGCGAGCTTCGCCTCGTCGACGCGCCACGCGCTGTGCTGGCGGCCGTCGATCAGCACGACCGGGATGTCGTCGCTGTAGAGCTCGGCGAGGCGGGGCTCGTCGAGGATCGAGCGCTCGACGAGCGTCGCGCCCTCGAAGCGCGCCACGACGCGCTCGACGACCGGGCGGGCGTCGTCGCACAGGTGGCAGCCGGGCTTCGTGATGAGCGTGATCTCGACCATGCAGCCAAGCCTAGGCCGCGCGCACTCGGTCGAACCGCGTCGGCTGCGGCACGAAGCCGGCCGCGCGGTAGGTGGCGATCGCGGGCTCCCGAGCGCTCTCGGTGCACACCTGCGCGCTCGAGGCCCCGAGCGCGCGCAGCGCCGCCGCGGCCGCGAGCGTGATGGCGGTGCCGTGGCCGCGCCCGCGATGCTCGGCGTGCACGCCCATGGGCTCGATGAGCCCGGGGCGGCCTTCCCCGGCAGACCAGGCGATGACGCCCGCGGCAGGAGCGTCGCCGTCGAGGCCGAGCAGGCATCGGGCCCCGCGGAACGCGGGCCCGTCCGCCATCGCGTACCAGCGGGCTTCGACGGCCGCAACGGTGCCGAACGCCGAGCGCTGCACGGCTGACCACGCCGAGATGAGGCCCGGGTCGGTGCCGTCGACCTCGACGATCCGCAGCCGCGATGCGCGCGCGCCCTCGACCGGCTCCGAGAGATCGCGTTCGAGCGGCGTCCACGGCTCGCCGACCGCCCAGCCGGCGTCGGCCATCCGCTCGTCGAGCAGCGCGCCGCTCGGCACCTCGAGGCTCGCGGGTCCCGGGCCGAGGATGCCGCGCTCGGGCCGGGCGATGTCGTCGGCCATCGCCGCGGCGAGCGCGGCGTCGCGGCGCAGCTCGGGAGCGGTCGTCGCGCGCAGCAGGTCGCGCCCGTCGAGCAGCCCGACGGCGACCAGCCGGCCGTCCGCGCTCCACGCGCGCACGGCATCCGTCGCCGCCCGGGCGCCCAGGCGGCGGAACCAGCCGACGTCGCCCGGATGCAGCTGGAGCGGGTCGCCCGATCGCTGCCACGAGGCGAGCACGCGCACGGCGTCGCGCAGCCCTTCGTCGTCGGGGGTGCCGAGCTCGATCGTCACGGCCCGATCACACCACGCCGGAACCCGGATCCGGTCCGGGACGCGCGAAGGGGCCGGACGCCCGCTCTCGCGGGCTCCGGCCCCTGCTGCACCCGCCTACTTGCGGTTGCGACGCTGGTGGCGCGTCTTGCGAAGCAGCTTGCGGTGCTTCTTCTTCGCCATGCGCTTGCGGCGCTTCTTGACGACAGAACCCATAGAGGTTCCTCACTTCCGATCGGGATTGCTCGCTGACGCTGCGCGACCTCGAGGCCCGCGCAGGGAAAACGCTCCCGATATCGTACCCGAACGGCGCGCGCGGCTGTTCGGCGGATGCGCGGGCTCAGTCGAGGCGGGCGTCGTCCTCGTCGCGTGCGGGGCGCTCGGGCTCCTCGGGCAGCGCCCGCTCCGGCTCGCGGCCGCGCAGCTTTCCCTTGGCGCCGTCGAGCCGGTGCGCGGTGCGCGACGACATCTCCTGCAGCCGCTCCTGCACCTCGTGGATGCGGTCGCGCGCCTCCTGCACGCGCTCCTGCACGTCGAAGACGCGGTCGGCGGCGCGACGCCCGATCGAGGCGCCGACGGGCGCGGGGTGCTCGACCGTCTCGGAGACGCGGGCGAGCGCCTGCTCCGCCGCGACGCGCGCCTGCTCGGCGGCCTGCCGGGCCTGGTCGGCGGCGGCGCGCAGCGGCGCCTGCACGTTCACGCCCGCCCACGCCGCGAAGGCGGCGGCGCCGAGCGACGCCTCCTCCTGGTCGCCCTCGGCGAAGATGAACGGCATCAGCCAGTCGTCGATCTGGTCGAACGGGCTGAGCACGATCGCGTAGTGGCGGTGCTGGCCGTCCTCGCGCACCGTCACGAGGCCGGCGTCCCGGAGCGTGCGGAGGTGCTTCGACACCGTCGGCTGAGGCACGCCGAGCGCCTCGACGATCTGGCTCACCGTCGCGTCACCGGTCGTGCCGCGACGCTCGAGCAGCACGCCCAGGATGTCGCGTCGCGTGCTGTCCGCGATCACGGTGAAGATGTCGGCCATGCGGAAAGCATGCCAGCGCCGACGCAGGCGCGACAAACCTGGGGACCCCGTGCGACGCATCCCCGCCCGAGCGACGCGCTGATGCAGCCCGAGCGCCCGCGGTCGCCGCGAGGCCGACTTCGAGGACTACGCTGGCCCCGTCCTGCGCCGCCCCGCGGCGCTCCATCCCGTGAAGGGCACAGCAGGTGGCGCAGCTCCGGACGTCGAGCGAGACGACGTTCCTCGGTCGGTGGCGCGATCGCGTCGACCACTTCGCCGGCGCCTACCCGGCGCGCTTCGCCATCATCGTCTTCGCATCGCTCAACCTGCTGTTCGCGCTGCTGCTCGCGACCCCGTGGGCGACCGCCGGCGACGGCGTGACGTCACCGGTGGATGCGTTCTTCCAGGCGGTGAGCGTCGTGTGCGTCACGGGGCTCACGGTCGTCGACATGGCGACCCACTGGAGCCCGTTCGGCAACGCGATCGTGCTCATCGGCGTCGAGGTCGGCGGCATCGGCGTGCTCACCCTCGCGTCGATCCTCGGCCTCACCGTCGCCCGGCGCCTCGGGCTGCGGCAGCGGCTCATGGCTGCGAGCGACTCGAACCCCTCGCGCGTGCGGCGCGGGGTCGTCAAGGAGGAGCAGGCGATCCGGCTCGGCGAGGTCGGCGGGCTGCTGCGCACCGTCGCGCTGTCGGTGCTCGCGTTCGAGGCCGCGCTCATCCTCCTGCTGCTCCCGCGCATCCTGCTCGAGGGCAAGGGCTTCCTCACGGCGCTCTACGAGGCGACCTACTGGGCGTTCATGGCGTTCACGAACTCCGGGTTCGTGCCGACGCCGGAGGGCCTCGAGCCGTACGCGACCGACCCGTGGTTCCTCGGAGTGCTCATGGCGGGCGTGTTCATCGGCTCGCTCGGCTTCCCGGTGTACTTCGTCATCCTCCGCCACCTCGGCACGCCGCGGCAGTGGTCGCTGCACGTGAAGCTCACCATCACCGTCTCGCTCCTGCTCTTCCTCGCCGGCGGGCTCGCCTTCCTCGTGCTCGAGTGGGGCAACGCCGACTCGTGGGGCACCGACGACTTCGGGCAGCAGATCCTGCACGCCTTCTTCCTCTCGGCGATGGCCCGCTCGGGCGGCTTCGCGGTCGACGACCTGGGCCTCCTGCACAACTCGAGCCTGCTCGTGACCGACATGCTCATGTTCGTCGGCGGCGGCTCGGCCTCGACCGCGGGCGGCATCAAGGTCACGACCCTCGCGATCCTGTTCCTCGCGGCGGTCGCCGAGGCGCGCGGCCGCAAGTCGATGGAGGCGTTCGGCCGCCGCATCCCCTCCGACGTGCTGCGCCTCGCGGTCAGCGTCACGCTCTGGAGCGCGACGATCGTCGCGGGCGTCACGATCGTGCTGCTCGAGATCACAGGAGCGCCGCTGTCGTTCGTGCTGTTCGACGTCATCAGCGCCTTCGCGACGGTCGGGCTCTCGACCGGGTTCACGCACGCCGGGCTCGAGGATCCCGCGAAGGTGATCCTCGCGCTGACCATGTTCGTCGGGCGCATCGGTAGTGTGACGCTCGCCGCGGCGCTCGCCGCGAGCCAGCGGACGCAGCTGTTCACGCGCCCCGAGGAGAGGCCGATCGTTGGTTGACAGGATCCCGCACGACGCTCCCGTGCTCGTGATCGGCCTCGGCCGCTTCGGGGCGGCGACCGCCGGGCAGCTCGCGCGCCTCGACCGCGAGGTGCTCGCGATCGACGGCGACATCAACCTCGTGCAGAAGTGGTCGGAGCGCCTCACGCACACCGTGCAGGCCGACGCGCGCTCGATCGACGCCCTCAAGCAGGTCGGGGCGCAGGACTTCTCGATCGCCGTGTGCGCGGTCGGCTCCTCGATCGAGGCGTCGGTGCTCATCGTCGCGAACCTCGTCGACCTCGGCGTGCCGCAGATCTGGGCGAAGGCGATCAGCCAGTCGCACGGCAAGATCCTCAGCCGCATCGGCGCGAACCACGTCATCTACCCCGAGGCGGAGGCGGGCGAGCGCGTCGCGCACCTCGTCTCGGGCCGCATGCTCGACTACATCCAGTTCGACGACCAGTTCGCGATCGTGAAGATGTACCCGCCGAAGCACATCCGGGGCATCACGCTCGCAGAGTCGAAGATCCGCTCCCGGTACCACCTGACCGTCGTGGGCGTGAAGAGCCCGGGCGGGGAGTTCACGTACGCGACCCCCGAGACGATCGTCTCGAACCACGACCTGATCATCGTCTCGGGCAACCAGGCTGACATCGAGCGGTTCGCGGGCCTGAGCGCGTGAGCGTCGGCGACGGCGACCGCTGCCCGTGCGGCACCGGGCTCGTCTATGGCGAGTGCTGCGGCCCGATCCACCGGGGCGACCGCGAGGCGGCGACCGCCGAGCAGCTGATGCGCTCGCGGTTCACGGCGTTCGCGCTCGGCGACGCCGACTGGCTGCTCGCGTCGTGGCACCCCTCGACCCGTCCGCGGTCCCTCGAGCTCGACCCGGGCATCCGCTGGCTGCGGCTCGACATCCTCTCGACCGCGGGAGGCGGGCCGTTCGATTCCGAGGGCACGGTCGTGTTCGAGGCGCACTGGGTCGCCGACGGCGCCCGCGGCTCGATGCGCGAGGCGAGCCGCTTCCGCCGCGACCGCATCTGGCAGTACGTCGACGGGGAGCAGGTCTGATGCCCTACGGTGTCGGCCTCGAGATCGCGACGCGCGTCGCGGGCGGCGAGCGCGTCGCCTTCCGCGGCCGCCTCGCTCCCCTGCTGCTGCTCCTCGTCGGCGGTGCGGCGTTCACGGTCGCTGGGCTCGCCCTCGTCATCGGGCCCCTCAGCAGCCTGCCGTTCGGCTCGAGTCGCTGGGACTCCCCGGTCACGGTGCTCGTGGGCGCGGCCTGCGTGCTGTTCTTCGGCGTGATGGGCGGCGACGTGACGATCCGCGGCCTCGCGGGGCGCAGCCGCGCCGTCGAGCTCGACCCGCACGGCATCCGCCTCTACGGGGCCGAGCTGGTGCCGTGGCACGCCGTCCGTGCCGCGTCGCTCGTCGTGCCGCCGCGCGGGCGGCGCGCCCAGGTGCATCTGCTCCTGACGCCCGAGGGCGGGCGCGCGTGGCGCACCGGCATCGCACCCGCCGCGCGCTGGCTGCAGCGGTTCTCGCCGACGATCGCGCTCGTGCCCGACGTCGTCGGGCTCGAGCCGCGGGATCTCCAGACCGCCGTGCAGCTGCTGCTCCAGGCCCCGCGCTGACGTCAGCCCGCCGCGAGCTCCCTCGCGCGCTCGAGCGCCGCGGCCGTCGCGCGGTCGAAGACCTCGCCGAGCCGCGCCTCCTGCAGCACGGCGATCGCACGCTCCGTCGTGCCCTTCGGGCTCGTGACGCGCCGACGCAGCTCGGCCGGCTCGACGCCCTCCGCGGCGAGCAGCTCGCTCGCCCCGCGGAACGTGCCCTGCACCATCGTGGCCGCCTGCTCAGGGCTGAACCCCATCCGCACTGCCGTGCTCGTGAGCTCCTCGATGAGCAGGAACACGTAGGCCGGGCCCGAGCCCGAGATGGTCGAGAGCGCGTCGATCTGCGACTCGTCGAGGACGATGACGTCGCCGACCGACGCGAACAGCTCCCGCACGAGGTCGACGTCGGCGGCCGACGCGCGCGAGCCGCCCGCGACGCCGGTCACGCCGAGCCCGACGTGCGACGGGGTGTTGGGCATCGCCCGCACGACGGCGACGGGTGCGGGCAGCGCGGCCTCGATGGACGCCGCGGTCGTGCCCGCCGCGATCGAGACGACCACCGCATCCGCCTCGAGGTGCGGGCCGATCTCGCGCGCGAGGTCGACGATGCCGGCGGGCTTGACGCCCAGCACGACGAGCTTCGCGCCGGAGACGGCTCGAGCGTTGCCGTCCGGCTCCCGCTCGAGGGCGATCGATTCGACGCCCTCGAGCTGCAGCCGGTCGGCCTTCTCGGCGGAGCGGTTGGTGACGACGATCGACTCGGCGCCCCGGCGCGCGAGCCCCGTGACGATCGCGCCGCCCATGGAGCCGACGCCGAGCATGGCGATGCGAGGGAGGAGATCGGGCATGCGGCCAGGCTAGTGCCGCCTGCCGTTCGGGCGCCCCGCGTAGACTCCCGCTCGTGAGCGCATCCCACGGTACGAAGGCGGTCGTCGCGGCGTTCCTCGCGAACTCGGGCATCGCCGTCACGAAGTTCGTCGCCTGGTTCTTCTCCGGCTCGGCCTCGATGCTGGCCGAGGCGATCCACTCGGTGGCCGACGCGGGCAACCAGCTGCTGCTGCTGCTCGGCGGGCGGCTCGCGAAGAAGAAGCCCACCGAGGAGCATCCCTTCGGCTACGGCCGGGAGCGCTACGTGTGGGCGTTCATCGTCGCGCTCGTGCTGTTCTCGGTCGGCGGCCTCTTCTCGATCACCGAGGGCATCTCGAAGCTCCAGCACCCGCACGAGCTCGACATCATCTGGCTGCCGCTCGTCGTGCTCGGCATCGCGATCGTGCTCGAGAGCCTCTCGTTCCGCACCGCGATCAAGGAGGCGAACCAGGTGCGCGGCAACGCGCGCTGGTGGGACTTCATCCGCAAGGCGAAGAGCCCCGAGCTGCCCGTCATCCTGCTCGAGGACCTCGCGGCGCTCCTCGGCCTCGTCTTCGCGTTCGTCGCGGTCGGCCTCACCGCGCTCACCGGCAACCCGCTCTTCGACGCGATCGGCACGATCGTCATCGGCGTGCTGCTCGTGCTCGTCGCCGCGGTGCTCGCCGTCGAGATGAAGTCGCTGCTCATCGGCGAGGGCGCGACGGCGGAGGACACCGCGCGCATCGCGGCGGTGCTCAACGGCGCGCGCGGCGTCGAGTCGGTCATCCACATGAAGACGCTCTACCTCGGCCCCGACGAGCTCATGATCGCGGCGAAGGTCGCCTTCCCGCCGCAGAGCGACATCGAGCACGTCGCGACCACGATCAACGACCTCGAGGCGACGCTGCGCGATGAGGTCGCGCACGCGCGGGTGATCTACATCGAGCCGGACCTCTACATCGAGCGCCCCGAGATCGCGCCGTCGACCGACCACATCGTCATCCAGTCGGGCAACTGACCACCGCGGCCGGAAGTATGTAGGCTGTCTGCATGGACTTCCTGTACTCGCTCCTCGTCGCCGCGCACCTGATCGGCGCGTCGCTGCTCGTCGGCACCTTCTTCCTGCAGATGCGGGCGAAGTCGGGCCACAACTTCACGATCATGCTCGTGGGCGCGTCGATCCAGCTCGCATCGGGCGTCGCGCTGTACGGGCTCGCGATGGCCGGGGACGCCGACGTCAACCACATGAAGCTCGGCATCAAGGGACTCATCGCGCTCGTGGTGCTCGTCGCGGCGCTCCTCGGGTTCCTGCGGCAGCGCGCGATCGCGGGTGAGAAGGCGCGCCTGACCGCGGGCGGCGCGGTCTCGGTGGGCGACGTCGCCCTGCCCGAGCGGCGGCTGCGCACGTTCTTCCACATCGCCGGCGGCCTCGCCCTCGTCAACCTGCTGATCGCGGTGCTCTGGGGCTGAGCCGGGCGACGGGGGCGCGACGCGCGGGCAGGCGGCGGCAGCGCCGCGCGCGGCTCAGCGGCGCCCGGCGAAGAACGCGCGCAGCTGCGCCTCGGCCTCCTCGGCGAGCACGCCGGCGACCACCTCGACGCGGTGCGGCAGCCGCCGCTCACGCAGCACGTCCACGACGCTGCCCGCGGCGCCGGCCTTCTCGTCCCACGCCCCGAACACCACGCGCCCGACGCGGCTCGCGAGGATCGCCCCCGCGCACATGACGCACGGCTCGAGCGTGACGACGAGCGCGCATCCGTCGAGCCGCCACGAGCCGAGGCTCGCCGCCGCCTCGCGCAGCGCCACGACCTCCGCGTGGGCGGTGGGGTCGTGCCGCAGCTCGCGCTCGTTGCGACCGGTGCCGATCACGGTGCCGGATGCGTCGACGACGACCGCGCCGACCGGCACGTCGGCGGAGCGCTCGGCCGAGGCCGCCTGCTCGAGCGCGAGCCGCATGAGCGCCTCGTCGCGTGCCGCCGGCCGCATGCCCCTCCCCCTCGCCGGGGCGCGCCGCACCGGGGCCGCCCACTACCCTGACCCTATGCGAGTCCACGTCGCCGACCACCCGCTCATCACCCACAAGCTCACGGTGCTGCGGGACGAGCGCACCCCCTCGCCGACGTTCCGGTCGCTCGTGGGCGAGCTCATGACGCTGCTGGCCTACGAGGCGACGCGCAACGTGCGGGTCACGCCGAAGCGCATCACGACGCCGGTGACCGAGACGACGGGGGTCGAGATCGCGGAGCCGCGCCCGCTCGTCGTGCCGATCCTCCGGGCGGGGCTCGGGATGCTCGAGGGCATGACGGCGCTCGTCCCGACCGCCGAGGTCGGCTTCCTCGGCATGGCGCGCAACGAGGTGACGCTCGAGCCGACGACCTACGCCGAGCGCCTGCCCGACGACCTCTCCGACCGCCAGTGCTTCGTGCTCGACCCGATGCTCGCGACGGGCGGCTCGCTCTCCGGCGCGATGCAGTTCCTCTTCGACCGCGGCGCCGTCGACGTCACCGCGATCTGCCTGCTCGGCACCCCCGAGGGCCTCGAGCGCGTCGAGCGGGACATGGACGGGCACGACGTCACGATCGTGCTCGGCGCGCTCGACGAGCGCCTCGACGACCGCGGGTTCATCGTCCCCGGCCTCGGCGACGCGGGCGACCGGCTCTACGGCACCGTCGGCCACTAGGCAGCGCCGATCGTCGACGGCGCGCCCTTACGCTCGATCCCGTCACATTCCGTCACATCGTTGCGTCGTTTGACTTGCCTCGCGCGAATCAGCGATACTGGCAGGCATGACGACCACCTTCCGCCCCCAGTCCGTCCTCGCGACGAACGGGACGAACGGCATGATGATGCCGATGGTCGACATGCGTCGAATGTGTGCTTGAGCCCAGCTCGCACCGCCCGACCGCTCCATGACGAGCCGCTGACGCCTGCGCGTCGCGCTCGCGAGGCCTGAGCAGCCCACGGAGCGGTCGCCGAACCCGCCGCGGTTCGCGCACCACCCTCGACACCTCGAGTCGGCAGCCTTCATCGCCCTCGCCGGGCGCTGCCGACCGCACGCCGGAAGGCCTCCCATGACCATCACCGCTCTGCCCACCCGCTCCACCCGCCGTCCCTCCCTCGAGCAGCCGCGCACCGTCGGCACGAGCGCGCTCGCGCCCAAGCGCCCGGTCGCCCATCCCGTCGCGCAGCCTCCCGCCCCCCGCGCCGCCGTCCGCGCGGTCCCGGAGGGCACCGAGGCCCGCGGCTTCGTGCTCTACGTCGGCCTCGGCGAGCACGCCGCCGCCGCCGACCAGGTCGAGCTCGCCCGCCTCGTGACCGAGCTCCGCGCCCTCACGGCCCGGATCGCCCCGAGCGCCCAGACCCACGCCGCGGTCGCCCTCGCCCCGGCCGGTGCCGGCGGCCGCGACGTCGACGTCGTGCGACGGGCGCTCGGCGACCCCGCTGTGCAGCAGCCCGCCGCCGAGGCCGACCCCGGCATCGTGATCGACCTGACCCGCAAGCGCGTGGCGATCGGCGACGAGGTCGCCCCGCTCACGTACCGCGAGTTCGAGCTGCTGCAGCACATCGTGCTGCGCGAGGGCTCGACGGTCGGACGCTGCGACATCATCGACGCGCTCTGGGATGCCGACGCGGACGACCGCCCGAACGAGCGGACGATCGACGTGCACGTGCGGCGGCTCCGCGCGAAGCTCGGCGCGTACGCCGAGATCATCCGCACCGTGCGGGGCGCCGGCTACCGCTTCGACCGCCACGCCGACGTCACGGTGCTCGCATCGGGGCCGAGCCCCGACCGCTTCTGACACAGCCGTTTCACAGGGAGATCAGGGCCGGTTCGTTACCCATCCGTTATACGTTCGACGCACGTCGATCGTAGTGCTGTGGCGGTCGGCGGAAGCGGAGGCAGAAGCCTCACTTGGTGCAAGGGACTGGGGCCGGTCGGGAGAACCCGACCGGCCCTCTTGCATGCCCCGCCGCTTCAGCGCCCGTGCTCGGCGCGGTAGCGCTCGAGCAGCCGGTCGAGCAGCGCGCCCAGCTCGTCGCGGAGCGCGTCGTCGAGCTCGGCGAACGAGAGCGTCGCCCGACCGCTGCGGCTCGCCTGCACCCGCGGCGACGCCGCGGCGAACACGTCGGGATGACGATCGATGATGATGAGGTAGAGGCCGACCTTCGCCTTCGATCGCTTGAGGGCGGCGAAGTAGTCGTGGCCGCTCGCGCCCGGCAGGACCCACGCGGGGATCCCGTAGATCGTGCCGTCGACGAGCTCGGGCCGGTACCGGTCGAGCAGGCCGCGCAGCCGCCCCTCGACCGCGTCGAGGGGCGGCTGCGGGCTCGGCCTCCGGGCCATCAGCCCAGGTGCTCGGCGAGGAAGGCGGATGCGGTGCGCCGAAAGGCGCCGGACGTGGGCGCGTTCACGTGGTTCCGGCCGGGGATCTCCTCGAACCGGCCGTCCGGCAGCAGCGCGACCAGCTCGCGGGTGTCGCTCGCGCGGTCGTCGCGATCGCCCGTCATGAGGAGCGTAGGCACGGGCGGCGGCGCCTGGGCGGGGTCGAACAGCGTGCGCGACACCTCGCCGGCGAGCGTCACGAGCGTCGCCGGGTCGTGCTCGGGGAAGACCCCCGCGAGGTCGACGATGAACGCCTCCATCGGCCCGGGAGCCGCCCGGCCCTCGAGCGCCCGACGCGCGAGGTCGAGGTCGAAGCGCTCGAACGGGTCGCCCGCGGGCAGCCCGCCGAGCACGAGCGCGCGGAACGCGTGCGGCCTCGTGCCCGCATGCCGCCACAGCAGCCGAGCGCCCATCGAGTAGCCGATCGCCCCGGGCGGCTCGTCGAGCGCGAGCTGCTCGAGCACCGCGTCGACGTCGTCGAGGAACCGGGGCACGTCGTAGCCCGTCGACGGCCGATCGCTCTCGCCATGGCCGCGCAGGTCCATCGCGATGCCGCGCAGGCCCCGCTCCGCGAGCGAGCCGCCCCAGCTGCTGTCGATCCAGTTGCGCCGGGCGTTGGAGGAGAACCCGTGGATCATCAGCACCGGGCGGCCCTCGGGATCGCCGAGCTCGTGGATGGCGATCCGCACGCCGTCGGGCGCCATCGCGAAGACCGTCACGCTGCTCCCTCCGCGGCCCGGGTGGCCTCGCCGAGCGGCGGGCGGGCTCGCTGCGCGTCCTAGGCTAGCGGCGAGAGAGAAAGGGCTCCGGTGCCGCGCTCCGTCCTGTTCATCAAGCACATCGAGTACGAGACGGGCGGCCACGCCACGACGCTGCTCAGCCACCTCCCCACGCGCGAGGCGGTCTTCGAGACCCGGCTGCCGCCGCTCGACGAGCTCGCGGGGGTGGTGATCACCGGCGGGCAGATGAGCGCCGCCGAGGTCGACCGGTTCCCATCGCTCGACGCGACGGCCGACCTCGCGCTCCGCGCGATCGACGCCGAGATCCCCGTGCTCGGGCTGTGCCTCGGGCACCAGATCATCGGCCGAGCGCTCGGCGGCGAGCACCGCGAAGGGGCCGTCGACGCGGTCGGCATCATCGACATCGAGCTCGTCGCGCCGGATCCGTGGCTCGGCGACCACGTGGGGCGGATCGGCGCGATGCGCTGGAACAGCGACGTCGTGTCGCTGCCGCCGGGCGCGACGCTCCTCGCCCGCAGCGAGACGGTCGACAACGACGCGTTCCGGTACGGCTCCGCGGTCGGCATGCAGTTCCACCTCGAGGCCGACGACCGCGTCATGCGCCTGTGGGGCTCGGTCGCCTCCCCCACCCTCACCGAGCTCCGGGGGGCGGATGCGGTGGCCGACTGGCGTCGGCACCTCGCGACCGACGACACGTTGCTGGGCGTCGTCGAGCGCGGCTTCGGCGCGTTCGCCGAGGCGTGCGCGGCCCGGCTCTAGAACGCCCGAGCGCCGAGCGCTGTGCGGCGGTGCGTCGCTCGAGAGTGCCTGAGGGCTCGCTCAAGCGGCTTCCCGGAGCGCTCGGCTCTGCTAGGCAGGGCGCGTGACCGCACTCGAGAGCGCGCGCACGCGCGCCCGACCGGCCGGGCGTACCACGCGCGCGGGACGGCTCTGGCTCGCCGGCATCGGCGGCGCGTGGGCGCTGTTCAGCACGCCGCTCGTCGCCGGCGACTGGGGCGCGAAGTGGATCGAGGCGCTGAGCCTCGCCGAGCCCTGGCGGTCGCTGCGCGACGTCGTCGACGAGCCCTACATCGTCCACGGCGCGCTCGGCGGCCTCTCGTTCCTCGCAATCGGCCTCGCGCTGCTGCCCGACCTGCGGCGGGCAGGCTGGGGCGGCACGGCGCTCGCCTGGCTCGTGCTCGCCGGCGCGCTCGTCACGCCCGTCAGCTACCTGAGCACGCCGGTCGACGCTCCGACGCACGCCCTCTGGGGCAGCGAGGGGCCGCTCCTCATCGTCATCGGCATCGTCGGGGTGCTCGCCGCCATCACCGCCGGCCCGCGCTGGCCGCTATGGGCGCGCATCCTGCTCGGCTGCACGCTGCCGGTGCTCATCGCCGGCCTGCTCGCCACCGGCTACTACCCCCACGGGCCTCTCGCCACGCTCGCGCTCGAGGCGGTCGCGCTCATCGCCGCCGCGCCGCGGGCGACGGCCCCGGCATCGGCGGCCGCGGACGCGGACGAGGCGCACAGCGGCTGACGCCCACGGGATCCGGGCCCGACC
>NZ_JANQCH010000057.1 GCF_024723325.1 Agrococcus sp. HG114 | reverse complement strand
GCTCGCGTCAGCGCACGCCGACGGGCGCCGCGACCGGGGGAGCGAGCGGCGCGCGCGGCACGAGCAGGTCGGCGCCGGGCGCGCCCTGCGTGAGCCGCTGCTCCCGCCGCAGCAGGAAGTGCACCGCGAGGTAGCTGAGCCCGAGCGCGGCGACCGCGATCCCGAACGAGAGCCAGTCGTCGCCTGAGACCGGCTGCGCCGAGAACGCGGACGTGCCCGTGAGCGCGAGCGGCACCATGATGAAGACGTTGTTGGCGGTGTGCAGCACCGACGCCGCCTCGAGCCCGCCGGTGCGGAACGTCAGCATCGAGCACGTGAAGCCCACGAGCGAGAGCTGCAGCGTCGCCGCGATCGACGGATGCATGTGCGCGGCCCCGAAGAGCAGCCCGGTGAGCAGACCCGTCGTGATCGACGCCGTCCACCGGTTCGCGAACCAGCCGCCGAGCATCTGCGTGAGGAACCCGCGGAAGGCGAACTCCTCGCCGGTCGCCTGCAGCGGCGTCGTCAGCAGGATGATCGCCACGAGGCCCCAGCTCGGGTTCCACGTCCACTCGATCGACGGGTCGAGCCACAGCGTGATGCCGATGTAGACGGCGAAGATGGGCACGATCACGAGGGCGGAGCGCCCGACGACCCGCCAGCGCCACCGGCCGACGACGCTCGAGACGTAGCCTCCGGCGCCCTTGCCGAACGCGGCCGCCCCGACGATCGCGCCCGGGATCATCGCGCCCCACGCGAGGTTGACGCCCGCCATGCCGAGCGGCGAGCCGAGCACCTGCGAGATGAGCTCGAAGCCGATGCCCTCGGGGTCCCGGGTGGCCTCGGCCGGGTCGAGCGCGAGGAAGTACGAGACCATGCCCGGCATCATGAGCGCGAGCGCCACGAGCTGCCCGGCTGCGAAGAAGCCGATCGCGATCGCCCAGGCGAGGAACCAGCGGCCGACGCGCTTCGAGAGCGGGTGCAGCGCGTTCGCGTAGGCGAGGCCGGTCATCGGCAGCGCCGCGGGCAGCAGCGCCGGCTTCGTCGGCGGGGGCGGCGCCCACTGCGGCTGGCCCGGGCCGTACCCGGCGGGACCGTACCCCGGTCGCGCGTAGCCAGGAACCGCGAACCCCGGCTGACCCCAGTGCGGCTGCTCCTGCTGCGGCGGCTGACCGGGCTCGGCGTAGCCGGGCTGCGAGTACCCCGGCTGCCAGGAGCCCGGCTGGCCGTACCCCGGCTGCCCGTACGGGTGCGGATGGATCGGCTTGCCCTGGCCCGGCTGGCTCGGCACGGGCGAGTCCCCGGCTGCGGGCTGGGCGGACTGGGGCTGGCTCCAGGGCTGAGCGGGCTGATCGGTCACCGTGCTCCTTCGTGGTCCCTCCGAGGCTATCGGCGCCCGCCCTGCGGCTCGTGAGGATCGTCTGCGAACGCGCGGCGGTGCGCGGCGGAGCCCGCGCGCCCGCGCGGCGACGAGCGCGCATCCGCCACCGTCGCGCCCACAGCGAACACGGCCGCGCCGGGAAAGCCGCGAGGCTACGCTCGAATCCAAGGAAGGGAGGCAGCGATGTTCGAGAGGTTCACCGACCGCGCTCGCCGAGTCGTGGTGCTCGCTCAGGAAGAGGCGAAGCTGCTCAACCACAACTACATCGGCACGGAGCACATCCTGCTCGGCCTCATCCACGAGGGCGACGGTGTCGCCGCGAAGGCCCTCGAGCAGCTCGGCATCTCGCTCGACGCCGTGCGCGCCCAGGTGCAGGACATGATCGGCACCGGCAGCCAGCAGACGACCGGGCACATCCCCTTCACGCCGCGCGCGAAGAAGGTGCTCGAGCTGAGCCTGCGCGAGGCGCTGCAGCTCGGCCACAACTACATCGGCACGGAGCACGTGCTGCTCGGCCTCATCCGCGAGGGCGAGGGCGTCGCCGCCCAGGTGCTCGTGAAGCTCGGCGCCGACCTCAACCGCGTGCGCCAGACGGTCAACCAGCTGCTCGCGGGCTACCAGGGCAAGGAGTCGACCACGGTCGGCGGCGAGGCGACGCAGCAGTCCGACGCCAAGGGCTCGCAGATCCTCGACCAGTTCGGCCGCAACCTCACGCAGGCCGCGCGCGACGGCAAGCTCGACCCCGTCATCGGCCGCGAGAAGGAGATCGAGCGGGTCATGCAGATCCTCTCGCGCCGCTCGAAGAACAACCCCGTGCTGATCGGCGAGCCGGGCGTCGGCAAGACCGCCGTCGTCGAGGGCCTCGCGCAGGCGATCATCAAGGGCGAGGTGCCCGAGACGCTCAAGGACAAGCAGGTCTACACCCTCGACCTCGGCTCGCTCATCGCGGGCAGCCGCTACCGCGGCGACTTCGAGGAGCGCCTGAAGAAGGTGACGAAGGAGATCCGCACCCGCGGCGACATCATCACCTTCATCGACGAGATCCACACGCTCGTCGGCGCCGGCGCCGCCGAGGGCGCGATCGACGCGGCGAACATCCTCAAGCCGCTGCTCGCGCGCGGCGAGCTGCAGACGATCGGCGCGACGACGCTCGACGAGTACCGCAAGCACTTCGAGAAGGACGCCGCGCTCGAGCGGCGGTTCCAGCCCATCCAGGTGAACGAGCCGTCGGTCGCGCACACGATCAACATCCTCAAGGGCCTGCGCGACCGCTACGAGTCGCACCACAAGGTCACGATCACCGACGGCGCGCTCGTCGCCGCCGCGAACCTCGCCGACCGCTACGTGCAGGACCGCTTCCTGCCCGACAAGGCGATCGACCTGATCGACGAGGGCGGCGCCCGCCTGCGGCTGTCGATCCTGTCGGCCCCGCCCGAGCTGCGCGAGTTCGACGAGCGCATCGCCGACGTCCGCTCCCGCAAGGAGGGCGCGATCGAGGGCCAGGACTTCGAGGCGGCCGCGCGCCTGCGCGACGAGGAGAAGGAGCTGCTCGGCGAGCGGCTGCGGCTCGAGAAGCAGTGGCGCTCCGGCAACGGCGGCCACACCGGCGTGCTCGACGAGGGCGTGATCGCCGAGGTGCTCGCGAACGCGACGGGCATCCCGGTGTTCAAGCTCACCGAGGAGGAGTCCGCTCGCCTCGTCTTCATGGAGAAGGCGCTGCACGAGCGCGTCATCGGCCAGGAGGAGGCGGTGAGCGTGCTCGCGAAGACGATCCGCCGTCAGCGCGCGGGGCTCAAGGACCCGCGCCGCCCCTCGGGCTCGTTCATCTTCGCCGGCCCCACGGGCGTCGGCAAGACCGAGCTCGCGAAGGCGCTCGCCGAGTTCCTCTTCGACGACGAGGACGCCCTGATCTCGCTCGACATGTCCGAGTTCAGCGAGAAGCACACCGTCTCGCGGCTCTTCGGAGCCCCTCCCGGGTTCGTCGGCTTCGAGGAGGGCGGCCAGCTCACCGAGAAGGTGCGGCGGAAGCCGTTCTCGGTCGTGCTCTTCGACGAGATCGAGAAGGCGCACGTCGACATCTTCAACTCGCTGCTGCAGATCCTCGAGGAGGGCCGCCTCACCGACGGCCAGGGCCGCGTGGTCGACTTCAAGAACACCGTCATCATCATGACGACCAACCTCGGCACGAAGGACATCTCGGGCGGCCCGGTCGGCTTCGTGATGGAGGGCTCGAGCGAGAACGACTACGAGCGGATGCGCGCGAAGGTCCGCGAGGAGCTCAAGAAGAACTTCAAGCCGGAGTTCCTCAACCGCGTCGACGAGACGATCGTCTTCCCGCAGCTGAGCCCCGAGGAGCTGCTGCAGATCGTCGACCTGTTCATCAAGCGGCTCGCCGAGCGCCTGCTCGACCGCGACATGACGATCGAGCTCACCGAGGCCGCCAAGCGGCGCCTCATCCACATCGGCCACGACCCGGCGCTCGGCGCGCGGCCGCTGCGCCGCGCCGTGCAGCACGAGATCGAGGATGTGCTGAGCGAGAAGATCCTGCACGGCGAGCTGGGCGCGGGCGAGCACGTGACGGTCGACTTCGTCGACGACGCGTTCGTCTTCACGCACACGACGCCGGAGCCGCACGAGCCGGAGCTCGCGCCCGCCGCGAGCTGAGCGACTCGGAGCATCGAGCGAAGAGGGGACCCGGGAGGGTCCCCTCTTCCGCGTCCGTGATCGAATCGTTACGCAACGTTCACCACCGATACACGGCCCGGGCTGGCGCAGCGACACCGCCGGTGCCTAGCGTCAGGGGCATTCGCGCTCTGCGCCCTCCCCTTCCTTGCATCGGAGACCCAGTGAAGAAGAACACCCAGCGCTCCCTCGCGCTCGGCGCCTCGGGCGCCGTCGCCGCGGGACTGCTCGTCGCGCCCGCCGCGGCGGTCGCCGCGCCCATCGCGGTCGACCCGGCCACGACGGCGGTCGTCAACCTGCTCCACTTCAACGACTTCCACGGCCGCCTCGACAGCTCGACGACCGTGCAGTTCGCCGGCACGATCGAGCAGCTGCGCGCCGAGTACCCGGCGTCGAGCCTGCTGCTCTCGGGCGGCGACAGCATCGGCGCCTCCAACTTCACCTCCGCGTCGCAGGCCGACGAGCCCACGATCGAGGTGCTCAACGCGCTCGAGCTCGACGCCACCGCCGCGGGCAACCACGAGTTCGACCGCGGTGTCGACGACCTCACGGGTCGCGTCGACGCCCTCGCGGACTTCCCGATCCTGATGGCGAACGTCACGCGCGACGGCGCACCCGTCGGCCCGGCCTTCGAGACCTTCGAGATCGACGGGATCACCGTCGGCGTCATCGGCGCGGTCACGCAGCAGACCCCGAGCCTCGTCGACGGCTCGGGCATCGTCGGCCTCACGTTCGGCGACCCGGTCGCCGCGGTCAACGCGGTCGCCGACGACCTGACCGACGGCGACGCGGCCAACGGCGAGGCCGACGTCATCGTGGCCGAGATCCACGACGGCTCGCAGCTCACGCTCGCGGCCAACGCGCCGCAGGCCGAGCAGGAGGCCGTGCTCGCCCCCGACGCCGCCGCTGGCGGCGTCTTCGGCGACATGGTGAACGAGCTCTCGGCCGACGTCGACGTCATCTTCAACGGCCACACGCACCGCACCTACTCGTGGCTCGCGCCCGTGCCGGGCGTCGAGGGCGCGACGCGCCCGATCGTGCAGTCGAACGAGTACTCGAACCTCGTCGGCCAGGTCGTCCTCGCCGTCGACCGGGCGTCCGGTGCGGTCGAGGTCGAGGTGCTCGCGAACCACGCGCGCACGACGACCCCGGCGGCCGAGCTCGTCGCGTCCTACGAGCGGGTCGCGGCGGTCAAGGCGATCGTCGATGCCGCCGTCGCGGAGGCGGCCGTGATCGGCAACGTCGAGGTCGGCACGATCGCGGGCCCGATCACCGTGCCGAAGCTCTCGAACGGCAACCGCGGCGAGGAGTCGACGGCCGCGCAGCTCGTCGCGAACATGTACCGCGACCAGCTCGCGAGCGACACGCGCGGCGGTGCCGAGATCGGCGTCGTCAACCCGGGCGGCGTGCGCGACAGCTTCCTGTACGAGCCGACGGCGCCCGAGACCGAGGCAGGCATCGTGCGCCTCGCCGAGGCGAACTCGATGCTGCCGTTCATCAACAACCTCTGGACGATCACCCTCACGGGCGCGGAGCTCGACCAGGTGCTCGAGGAGCAGTGGCAGCGGTCGGCCGACGGCACGCCGTTCACGACCGGCCGCACCTACCTGCAGCTCGGGCTGAGCGACAACGTCACCTACGTCTCCGACCCCACGCGCCCGCTCGACGACCGGGTCAGCGACATCAGGATCGACGGCGAGCCCGTCGAGGCCGACCAGGAGATCCGCGTCGCGAGCTCGTCGTTCCTCATCGGCGTCATGGGCGCCGCCCCGGGCGACAACTTCTGGACGTTCGCAGACGGCACGGCCGAGCGCGACTCCGGCCTCGTCGACCAGGATGCGCTGCTCGCGTACCTCGCCGACAACCCCGACCTCGCGCCCGACTACACCGTCCGCCACGTCGACCTCGTCGGCCTGCCGGAGGGCGCGGTCGTCGCGGGCTCGGAGGTCACGGTCGAGGTGCGCCAGATCGACCGCATCCGCTCGCTCGGCGCTCAGGCGTCGACCGAGATCGAGGTGCTCGACGCGACCGGCGCGGTCGTCGGCACGGGCGACGTCGTCGTCAACCCCGACGGCACCGGGGCGCCGCTCACGACGTCGGCGACGGTGACCTTCACCGTGTCGACCCCGGCCGCCGGCGTCGCGGGCCCCGTCACCGAGACGTACGCGCTCAGCGCCACGAACGGCTCGGTGATCCCGTTCGAGCTCGAGGTCGCGGAGCCGACCGCGCGCATCGCGGGCGAGGACCGCTTCGAGACGGCTGTCGAGATCTCGCAGGCCGGCTACGGGGAGGGCGCGCCCGTCGTCTACGTCGCGAGCGGCGAGGTGTGGCCCGACGCGCTGACGGCCGCCCCGGCGGCCGCGCACGAGGGCGGCCCGCTGCTGCTCGTCCGGCGCGACGCGGTCTCCGACCAGGTGCTCGAGGAGATCGCCCGACTGGGTGCCGCGGAGGTCGTGATCGTCGGCGGTGAGCCCTCGGTCGGCGCCGCGGTCGAGGAGGCCATCGCCGGCATCGACTCGGTCAGCTCCGTCGTCCGGCTCGCCGGCGCGGACCGCTTCGAGACGAGCCGCCTGGTCGCCGAGCGCGCCTTCGACTCGGCTGAGGGCGCGTACGTCGCCACCGGCCTCCGCTTCCCCGACGCGCTCTCGGCGGGCGCCGCGGCTGGTCACCTCGACATGCCGCTCGTGCTCGTGGACACCCGCGAGGCCGTGCCGACCGCCACGGTCGAGACGCTCCGCGAGCTCGGCATCGACGCGGTGCGCGTCGTCGGCGACATCAACGCGGTGCCGTCCGCCACTGCCGGCCAGCTCGTCGACGCCGGCTTCAG
The DNA here is from genome assembly GCF_024723325.1 of Agrococcus sp. HG114. Lineage (GTDB taxonomy): Bacteria > Actinomycetota > Actinomycetes > Actinomycetales > Microbacteriaceae > Agrococcus. The sequence goes on along the minus strand of NZ_JANQCH010000057.1, from coordinate 7,705 downwards.
CGTGCGCCGGCTCGGCGGCTCCGACCGCTTCGTCACGAGCGCGATCGTGACGATGTCGGCCTTCGACGCCGCGCCGGCCGGCGCCTACCTCGCCTCCGGCACCGTCTTCCCCGACGCCCTCGCGGGCGGCGCGGTCGCCGGTGCGCAGGGCGCGCCGCTCCTCATCAGCCAGCAGGGCTGCGTGCCGCAGCGGGTGCTCGACGAGCTCGAGCGCCTGCAGCCCGCCTCGGTCACGCTGCTCGGCGGCGAGCCGTCGCTGTCGGCGGACGTCGCGTGGCTGCGAGCCTGCAGCTGATCGACGCCTGACCGATCGCTCGATCGGCCAGCGGAGGGGCGGGGCTTCGGCTCCGCCCCTCTCGCGTGGGCGGCTGCCCCTAGCCTCGCGGCATGGGCAGGATCGTCTTCGACACCGCGGCCACGATCAACGGCTTCCTCGCCGACGACGCGCACTCGCTCGACTGGCTCTTCGCGGTCCCCGGCGGCGACGCACCCGACGCGTCGCTGCTGCCGCAGGGCGCGACCGTCATGGTGCTCGGCTCCCACACGTACGAGTGGATGCTCCGCGCGTGGCGCGGTCGGGGCGGCACCGAGCAGTGGCAGGAGTTCGCCGGCGAGCGGCCGCTGTTCGTGTTCTCGAGCCGCGAGCTGCCGCTGCCCGAGGGCGCCGACGTGCGCTTCCTCCGCGGCGCAGTCGCCGAGGCGCTGCCGGAGCTCCGCGCCGCGGCGGGCGACGGCGACATCTGGGTCGTCGGCGGCGGCGACCTCGCCGGGCAGTTCCTCGATGCCGGTGCGCTCGACGAGATCGCGATCTCGATCGCGCCGGTCGCGCTGCCGAGCGGCGCGCCGCTGCTGCCGCGGCGCGTCGGATCCGATCGGCTGGCGCTCGTCGAGGTGCGCCAGGTGGGGCAGTTCGCGCGGCTCGTGCTCCGCGTCGGCCCCGCGGCGGCGCCCATGCCCTGACGCGCCGCTCGGTAGGCTCGAGCACCATGGCCGCCGACGCATCCGCCCCCGATCGCTCCGAGCTCCTCGTGCGATCCGCCCGCACGAGCGACGTGCGCGCGATGCGCGACCTCATCGAGCCGTACGTGCGCCGGCGCATCCTGCTCGGCAAGGAGCTCGTGACGCTCTTCGAGGCGGTGCAGGAGTTCGTCGTCGCCGAGCGCGACGGGCAGGTCGTCGGATGCGGTGCTCTCCACGTCATGTGGGAGGACCTCGGCGAGGTGCGCACGATCGCGGTCGCCGAGGGCGCGCTCGGCAAAGGTGTTGGCCACGCGATGCTCGTCGCGCTCGAGGAGCGGGCGCGACGGCTGGGCCTCTCGCGCCTGTTCTGCCTCACGTTCGAGACCGACTTCTTCGGCCGCCACGGCTACGAGGAGGTCGCCGAGCAGGTCGTCGGACCCGACGTGTTCGCCGAGCTCGTGCGCTCGCCCGACGGCGGTGTCGCCGAGTTCCTCGACCTCGCCCACGTCAAGCCGAACACCCTCGGCAACACACGCATGCTCAAGCGGCTCTGACGCCAGGCGCCGCCTACCCTGGATCGGTGAGCAAGCCGACGTCAGCGAAGCGCCGCGCGGCCGTGCGCCGGCGGCGGACGCTGCTCGGCCTCGTGCTCGTCGTCGCCGCGATCGCGGCGGCGGTGCTCATCTGGCGGCCGTGGGCCGGTGCCGACGCGCCGCCGCCGGCCGCGGTGCCGAGCGAGAGCGCGACCGCCGCGACGAGCCCGAGCGCCACGACGCCGGCGCCGACGCCCACGCCGACGACCCCGTTCACGCCCATCGGGGGCAGCCCGAGTGCGGTCACCGGCGAGCCGTGCGCGCCCGAGGCGGTGCGCATCACCCCGAGCACCGACCGCGGGAGCTACCCGGCGGGCGAGCCGGTGCTGCTGTCGTTCACGATCGAGAACGTCGGGGAGACGCCCTGCTCGCTCAACGCCGGCACCACCGTGCAGGAGTACGAGATCCGCACGGGCGATCAGCTCGTGTACCGCTGGTCGGACTGCGCCGCCGACGTGCAGGACAACATCGTGGAGCTCGAGCCGGCGACGCCGCAGTCGACCGTGCCGATCGAGTGGGACCGCACGGCGTCGTCGATCGACACGTGCACCGCCGAGCGCCCGCAGGTGGCCGCGGGAGGCACCGCGTACAGCCTCACCGTGCGGGTGGGGGAGCACGCGAGCACGGAGAGCACGCGGTTCACCCTCGAGTGACGCGGCGACCGCTCAGAACTCGGGCACCGCGACCAGGCGGCTCGGCTCCTGCTGCTGGCGCCCCGCGGCGATCGTCTCCGCGACCGCCGCGCGCACGAGCGCGACGCCGTCGTCGACGACCCGCGAGTAGCCGAGCCGACGCGCCTCCGCGCCCCGGCGCTTCGCCGCCGATGCCGCGCGGATCTCGCCCGCGAGCGAGATCTCTCCGACCGCCGCGAGCGCGCGCGGCAGGGCGACGTTGCGGTGCGCGCTCGCGATCGCGAGCGCGATCGCGAGGTCGGCGCCCGGCTCGGTGACCCGGATGCCCCCGACCGTCGAGACGTAGACGTCGTGCCCCCCGAGGCCCAGCCGCGCGTGCCGCTCGAGCACCGCGAGCACCATCGCGACGCGCGATGCGTCGACGCCGTTCACGACTCGCCGCGGCTGCGCCGTCGATGCGGGGACGACGAGCGCCTGCACCTCGACGGGCAGCGCGCGCCGCCCCTCGAGCGCGATGGTGACGCACGTGCCCGCGAGCGGGGTGCTCGAGCGCGAGAGGAACAGGCCGGAGGGATCGGGCACCTCGAGGATGCCGTCGCCGGTCATCTCGAAGCAGCCCACCTCATCGGTCGGTCCGAAGCGGTTCTTCGAGGTGCGGACGAACCGCAGCGCCGTCTGCCGGTCGCCGTCGAAGTGCGCGACGACGTCGACGAGGTGCTCGAGCACCCGCGGGCCGGCGACCGAGCCGTCCTTCGTGACGTGGCCGACGAGCAGCAGCGGCACGTCGGCCTCCTTCGCCGCGCGCGTGAGCGCCGCCGCGACGTCGCGCACCTGGCTCGGGCCGCCCGCGAGCGACTCGTTCGCCGCGTTCGCGACGGTCTGCACCGAATCGACGATCACGAGCTCGGGCGCGGTGTCGCGCAGCTGGCCGAGGATCGTCGCGAGGTCGGTCTCGCTCGCGAGGTAGAGCTGCGGCTCGAGCGCGCCGGTGCGCTCGGCCCGCAGCCGCACCTGCGCGAGCGACTCCTCGCCCGAGACGTAGAGCACCCGCCGCCCGCTGGCGGCCGCGCGCGCCGCGACGGCGAGCAGCAGCGTCGACTTGCCGACGCCCGGCTCGCCGGAGCACAGCACGACCGCGCCCGGCACGATGCCGCCGCCGAGCACCCGGTCGAACTCGGCGACGCCCGTCGACCAGCGCGGCGCGTCGGCCGACTGCAGCTCGGTGATCGGGCGCGCGGCGCGGCCGGCGGGCACCGAGGCCGCGGCGACGCCCTTCGCGGGTGCCCCTGCCTCCTCGACGGTGCCCCACTGCTGGCACTCGCCGCACCGCCCGACCCACTTGAGGGTCGTCCACCCGCACTCGGAGCAGCGGTACGCGGGGGTCCTGGCCATGCGCTCGACGCTACCGGCCACGGCCGACACCTCGCGGCGCCCGCACCTGAAGCAGTGCACAGCGTTTGATCTGCGCGGCCGATTCGCCACTACGCTCACGGCATGCTCACTGTGGGCTCGATCGTCATCCGCTGCTCCGACCTCGACGGCCAGCTGCGGTTCTGGAGCGCGGCGCTCGACTACGAGCCGCGCGAGCCGATCGAGCCCGACTTCGCCCTCCTCCGGCCGCGCGCCGGGTCGGGGCCCAACGTCTCCCTCGACGCCGTGCCGAGCGAGCGGGCCCTGCCGCCGCGCATCCACCTCGACCTCTACGCCGACGACCAGCCGGCCGAGATCGCGCGGCTCGAGTCGCTCGGCGCCCGGCGCGTGGAGTGGTCGAAGCGCCCCGCAGACGCGGACTACGTGATCATGGAGGACCCGGAGGGGAACCGCTTCTGCGTCATCGACACCGCGCCCCGGGAGGCAGCATGACCGCGCACGTCCGCGACGCCAGGATCGGCGACGCCGCAGGGATCGCGCGCGTGCGCATCGAGACGTGGCGGGCCGCGTACTCGGGCCTCGTGCCGCAAGAGGTGCTCGACCGCCTCGACATCGAGCGCGAGACCGCGCACCGCGTCGAGCGGTGGGACGAGTACCACGCGGATGCGGGCAGCCACGACCTCGTCGCGGTCGCCGACGGCGAGGTTGTCGGGTGGGCGTTCGCGGGCCGCGCGCGGGAGGTGCTCGACGGCGTGACCGGCGAGCTCTTCGCCATCTACGCCCACACGGAGCGGTGGTCGCGCGGCGTCGGGCACGCGCTGCTCACCGAGGTCGAGCGCCGGCTCGTCGCCGACGGCCACCGGCGCGCCTACCTGTGGGTGCTCGCGGGCAACCAGCGCGCCGCGGGCTTCTACGACACCCACGGCTGGCACCTCGACGGCGGGGAGAAGCACGAGGAGGGGCTGCACGAGCTGCGGCGCGTCAAGCTCCTGCGGGACTGAGCGCCGACGCGGGAGCTCGCGGCAGGTGCGGAAGCCGTGTACGATATCCCCTTGGTGACGTGTCCGAGCGGCCGAAGGTGCGACTCTCGAAAAGTCGTGTGGAGCAACCCTCCACCGTGGGTTCAAATCCCACCGTCACCGCCACCCGGAAGCCCCGCCCTCCTCGAGAGCGCGGGGCTTCCGCCGTTGCCGGCCGCGATCGCTCTAGCGCGAGCCGTCCGCGCCGTCCTACATTGAGACCGCTGGGCTCCGGGGACCGACCGGTTCCTGCCGCTCGGTCCGACGGGACGGAGAGCGCATGGCTGCAGGCGGCATCTTCGAGGGGCTGCAGGGGCAGCTCGAGTGGCAGCGCTCGCTCTACGAGCACTTCCACCGGCACCCGGAGCTGAGCCTCCAGGAGCACGCGACCGCGGAGCGCATCGAGCAGGAGCTCACGGAGCTCGGGCTCGCACCGCGTCGCGTGGGCGGCACCGGGGTCGTCGCGGTCCTCGAGAACGGCACGGGCCCGACGGTGCTCGCGCGCGCCGACACCGACGCGCTCCCGGTGACCGAGGCCACAGGGCTGCCGTACGCATCCGAGACGCCCGGCGTCATGCACGCGTGCGCGCACGACATGCACATCGTCGCGCTGCTCGGCGCCGCGCGGCTGCTCCACGAGCACCGCGACGCGTGGTCCGGCACCTACATCGCGCTGTTCCAGCCCGGCGAGGAGACCGCCGCGGGCGCGCGCGCGATGCTCGACGACGGGCTCGTCGCGCAGCTGCCGAGGCCCGACGTCGCGCTCGCGCAGCACGTCATGGCCACGGAGGCGGGCGTGATCGGCACGACCGCCGGACCGGTGCTCTCGGCCGGCGACTCGCTGCGCATCACCGTGCACGGGCGCGGCGCGCACGGCTCGATGCCGCACAACGCCGTCGACCCCGTCGTGCTCGCCGCGTCGATCGTGCTGCGACTGCAGGGGATCGTCTCGCGGGAGGTGCCGCCCGGCGCGTTCGCGGTCGTGACGGTCGGCGCCTCGAACGCCGGCTCGAAGTCGAACATCATCCCCGACCGCGCCGAGCTGCTGCTCAACCTCCGCACCTACGACGCGCGGATCCGCGAGCTCGTCATCGGCGCGATCGAGCGGATCGTGCGGGCCGAGTGCCAGGCGTCCGGCTGCCCTCGCGAGCCCGAGCTCGAGTACTACGACCAGTTCCCGCTCACCGCGAACGACGCCGCCGTCGACCGGCGGGTGACGGATGCGTTCACCGCGCACTTCGGCGCCGACCGGGTCGTGCGCACCGACCCGGTCACCGCATCCGAGGACTTCTCGCGCATCCCCGACGCCTTCGGGGTCCCCTACGCGTACTGGTTCGTGGGGTCGACGCCGCGCGAGGCGCTCGCCGGCGGCGGTCCCGTGCCGGCGAACCACTCGCCGTCGTTCGCGCCGGCGGTCGATCCGACGCTCGAGACCGCGACCCGAGCGCACGCCGTCGCCGCGCTCGCCCACTTCGGCACGGATGCCCGCACCGACACGGAGGAGCAGCCATGAGCACGACCACCGCCCCGCCCGGCGCGGGCACGACCTGGAAGCCGACCGACGCGTGGCTGCTCGGCATCGTGCTCGCGGTCATCAACTTCTGGCTGTTCGCGCAGACCCTGCTGAACATCATCCCCGGCATCCAGGACGAGCTCGGCATCGAGCTCACCCTCGCGAACCTCGCCGTCTCGCTCACCTCGCTGTTCTCAGGCATCTTCATCGTCGTCGCCGGCGGCCTCGCCGACCGCATCGGGCGCGTGAAGATCCTCCTCGCGGGCGTGCTCCTGTCGATCGTCGGGTCGCTGCTCATCGCCCTCACCCCGGAGGACGCGGGCGGCCTGACGGCGGCGATGCTGCTCGGCGGACGCATCGTGCAGGGCCTCTCGGCGGCGTGCATCATGCCGTCGTCGATGGCGCTCATCAAGACCTACTACGACGGCAAGGACCGCCAGCGCGCGCTGTCGTACTGGTCGATCGGCTCGTGGGGCGGCTCGGGCTTCTGCGCGCTCTTCGGCGGGCTCATGGCCGCGAGCCCGCTCGGCTGGCGCTCGATCTTCTGGATCTCGATCGTGCTCTCGGTCGTGGCGCTCGCGCTCCTGCGCGGCACGCCCGAGTCGAAGGCCCAGCGCGACCCCGCGGCCGGCCGCGGCTTCGACTGGTGGGGGCTCGTGACCTTCATCGTCGCGCTCGTCGCGATCAACGTGTACATCTCGCAGGGGCCCACGATCGGCTGGCTGAGCCCGGCCGGGCTCGGCCTCGTCGCGACGGCCGTCGTGTTCGGGCTCGCGTTCCTCCAGATCGAGACGAGGGCGGCGAGCGCGTTCCTCGACCTGAAGCTGTTCCGCAACGGCACCTTCACCGGCGCGACCCTGTCGAACTTCCTGCTGAACGGCGCCGCGGGCACGCTCATCGTCTCGCTCGGCCTCGTGCAGGTCGCGGCGGGCATGAGCTCGCTCCAGTCGGGCATGCTCACGATCGGCTACCTCGTCGCGATCCTCGCCACGATCCGCGTGGGCGAGAAGCTGCTCCAGCGGTTCGGGCCCCGGCGGCCGATGCTGTGGGGCTCGATGATCACCGGCGTCGGCGTGCTGCTGTGCTCCATGACGTTCCTCCACATCGGCGAGTACATCGTGCTGAGCGTCATCGGCTTCACGCTGTTCGGCATCGGCCTCGGGTTCTACGCGACGCCGTCGACGGATGCGGCGCTCTCGAACGTGCCGGACGCGCAGGTCGGCGCCGCGGGCGGCATCTACAAGATGGCCTCGTCGCTCGGCAACGCGATCGGCGTCGCCATCTCGGCGGCCCTGTACGTCGCGGGCCAGGCGGTGGACCCGTCGATCATCGAGTCGTGGGGGCTCTTCCTCGGCCGGCAGGACAACCTCGCGCTGCGCTTCGGCGGCGCGATCGGCCTCCTGTTCAACGTGCTCATGGTCGCGATCGCGATCGCCTCGATCATCCTCACCGTGCCGCGCGACAAGGAGGCGCCCGCGGAGCGCAAGGACGTGCCCCCCGCGCCGATCGGCAACTGACGCCCAGCGGCGCCGCCGGCTCGGCTGCGAGGCGCTGGCGCAGGGGCGGTCGCCGCGCTGGGGCGCAGGAGCCGGGCTCGGGGAGCCGCCGGGCCCGAGG
>NZ_JANQCH010000056.1 GCF_024723325.1 Agrococcus sp. HG114 | reverse complement strand
GAGCTGCTGCAGCTCCGCGCACCGGTGCCCGCCGCGCCCGACCCGGCGGCCCCCGACCGCCTGCCCGACGGCGTGCGCGCGTTCGAGCCCGCCGACGCATCCGCGGTGCTCGCCCTCAACGCGGCCGCGTTCGCCCACCACCCCGAGCAGGGCCGCATGTCGGCCGACGACCTCGCGGCGCGCATGGCCGAGCCCTGGCACGACGACGCGAACCTCGTGGTGCTGCCGGGCGAGGGCGGGCTCGACGGGTTCGCGTGGGTGAAGCCGGCAGGCGACGTCGCCGAGCTCTACGTGCTCGGCGTCGCGCCCGGCCGGCAGGGCGCGGGCATCGGCCGGCGGATGCTCGAGGCCGCGTTCGCGCGGATGCGCGCGGTCGGCGCGACCACGGCCCACCTGTACGTCGAGGGCGACAACGAGGCTGCGCTCGCGCTGTACCGGGGGGCAGGATTCTCGCAGTGGGCGATCGACGTGCGATGGCGGCACGGCGCGTTCACCTCGGGTTGAGAGGATGGCGCCATGACCGACGGCACCGCGACCAGCGCCCAGGCGGCGGAGGAGACGCTGCGCGAGCGGCCCCTCCACGCGTTCGAGCAGGAGCACAGCTTCCACGACGCGAACGAGGCCGACTTCGGGGACTACGACGCCGAGTCGAGCTGGTCGGCCGAGATGCAGGGCTCCCCCACCGAGGACGGGCTGCCCGCCGATCGGTTCCTCGATCGCGAGCTCTCGTGGCTCGCGTTCAACGAGCGGGTGCTCGAGATGGGCGAGGACCCGCGGGTGCCGCTGCTCGAGCGCGCGAACTTCCTCGCGATCTTCGCGTCGAACCTCGACGAGTTCTTCATGGTGCGGGTCGCGGGCCTCAAGCGCCGCATCACGACCGGGCTCGCCGTGCCGACGAACGTGGGGCGCTCGCCGCAGGAGCTGCTCGACGCCGTCGTGCAGCGCGCGCACGAGCTGCAGCTGCGGCACGCGATCGCCGCGCGCGAGTCGTTCCAGGGGGATCTCGCCGAGGCGGGCATCCACATCCTCCGCTGGGGCGAGCTGACCGACGACGAGCGCGATGCGCTCTCGGCGCGGTTCGAGGCCGAGGTCTTCCCCGTCCTCATGCCGCTCGCGGTCGACCCCGCGCATCCGTTCCCGTACATCTCCGGGCTCTCGCTCAACCTCGCGGTGCGCGTGCGCGTGCCGGGCGAGGAGGAGTCGCAGTTCGCGCGCCTCAAGGTGCCGGCGGTGCTCCCCCGCTTCCTCGAGCTGCCCCGCGGCGCCGCGGGCGAGCAGCGCTTCCTGCCGCTCGAGGAGCTCATCGCGAACAACCTCGACGAGGTGTTCTCGGGCATGGAGATCATCGACCACCACGTGTTCCGCGTCACGCGCAACGAGGACGTCTCGATCGACGAGGACGACACCGAGAACCTCATCAAGGCGCTCGAGCAGGAGCTCTCGCGCCGCAAGTTCGGACCGCCCATCCGGCTCGAGGTCGCGGAGGACATCGACCGCGACACGCTCGAGCTGCTCGTCGACGAGCTCGGCATCACCGAGCACGAGGTCTACCGGCTGCCCGGGCTGCTCGACCTGACCGGCCTCTTCCAGCTCGCGGGCATCGACCGGCCCGACCTGCAGTACACGAAGCGGGTGCCGGTGACGGCGGCGGCGTTCCTGCCGAACGACCAGGACGAGCAGCCCGACCTCTTCGCGGCGATCACGCGCAAGGACGTGCTCGTGCACCACCCGTACGAGTCGTTCGCGACGAGCGTGCAGGCGCTGCTCGAGCAGGCCGCCGACGACCCCGACGTGCTCGCGATCAAGCAGACCCTCTACCGCACCTCCGGCGACTCCCCCGTGGTCGCGGCGCTCATCCGCGCCGCCGCGGCCGGCAAGCAGGTGCTCGCGCTCGTCGAGGTGAAGGCGCGCTTCGACGAGCAGGCGAACATCCGGTGGGCGAAGCAGCTCGAGCGGGCGGGCGTGCACGTCGTCTACGGCATCGTCGGGCTCAAGACCCACTGCAAGCTCATGATGATCGTGCGCCGCGAGCAGGGGCGGCTGCGCCACTACTGCCACATCGGCACCGGCAACTACAACCCGAAGACGAGCCGCATCTACGAGGACTTCGGGCTCTTCACCGACAACGACCAGGTGGGGCGCGACATCACGCGGCTGTTCAACGAGCTCTCCGGCTACGCGAAGGAGAAGTCGTTCGCGCGCCTGCTCGTCGCGCCGCGCCACCTGCGCAAGGGGCTCCTCGACCGCATCGAGCGCGAGACCGCGGCCGCCAAGGCCGGCCGCCCCGCGCGCATCCGCTTCAAGATCAACTCGATCGTCGACGAGCAGATCATCGACGCGCTCTACCGCGCGAGCCGCGCGGGCGTCGAGGTGCAGGTGTGGGTGCGCGGCATCTGCTCGATCAAGCCGGGCGTGCCGGGGCTGAGCGAGAACATCACCGTGCGCTCGATCGTCGGCCGCTACCTCGAGCACTCGCGGGTGTTCGCGTTCTGGAACGACGGCGCCGAGGAGGTGTTCATCGGCTCGGCCGACATGATGCACCGCAACCTCGACCGCAGGGTCGAGACGCTCATCCAGCTCACCTCGACCGAGCACATGCGCGACATCCAGCAGCACTTCGACCGGGCCATGTCGCCGCAGACCGCCTCCTGGTGGGCGGAGCCCGACGGCAGCTGGACGCGGCGCTTCTACGCCGAGGACGGCGCGCCGCTCGACGACCTGCACCGCGATCGCATGATCCAGGTGCAGCGGCGGAAGCGCGCGGGCCGGTGAGCAGCGGCCCGCAGGGTGCCGCAGCGCCCGTGCTCGCGGCGGGCGCGCTCGTGTGGCGGCGCGGCGCGCGCGGCGGCGTCGAGGTGCTGCTCGTCGAGCGCACCCAGCACCGCGACCTGTCGCTGCCCAAGGGCAAGCTCGACCCGGGCGAGTCGCTGCCCGAGTGCGCGGCGCGCGAGATCGCCGAGGAGACCGGCTGCCGCATCGCGCTCGGCGCGCCGCTCGGCACGAGCGAGTACCGGCTCCCGGACGGCCGCGACAAGGTCGTCTACTACTGGCAGGCCGAGCTCGACGACGACCGCGAGCACGAGCCGTTCTCGCCGAACGACGAGATCCGCGCCCTGCACTGGCTCGGCCTCGAGGCCGCCAAGCGCGCGTGCACGTACGCGCACGACGCGGCGGTGATCGAGCGCTTCGAGGAGCGGCTCGAGCGCGGCCACGAGCGCACCTTCCCGATCATCGCCGTGCGGCACGGCAAGGCCGCCGACCCGTACTCGTGGGACGGCGACGACGAGGCTCGGCCGCTCACCGACCGGGGCCGCCGGCAGGCCCAGTCGATCGCGGGCGGCATCGCGGCGTTCGGGCCCGAGCGCATCCTCTCGTCCGCCGCGCTCCGCTGCGTGCAGACGGTCGAGCCGCTCGAGGAGCGCACGGGCATCCGCGCGAAGCCGCGCGTCGACCTCAGCCAGGAGGCCTTCGACTCGCGCGAGGCGGTCGCCCGCCGCGTCGCGAAGGCGGTGCGCAAGCGGCGCGGCACGGTCCTGTGCAGCCACGCGCCCGTGATCCCCGACATCGTCTCGGCGGTCGTGCACGAGACGGATGCGGCGGAGACCGAGCGCACGCACCGCGCGTCGATGCTGCACACGGCGGAGTTCACCGTGCTGCACGTGAGCGCGGGCGAGGAGCCGTCGCTCGTCGCGCTCGAGACGCACTGCCCGCCCGCGACCTGACCCCGAGCTCCGGCCAGCGGGCACGGGGCAAGGACGGATGCGGCTGCCGCCGCCCAGCAAGGAGAGAGGCCGGGTGGCCGGCGCCTCCTCCTTGCTGCGTGCTGCGATCAGCCGAAGCGGCCGGAGACGTAGTCCTCGGTCGACTGCACGGACGGGTTCGAGAACATCTTGGTCGTCTCGTCGTACTCGATGAGCTTGCCGGGCTTCCCGGTGCCCGCGATGTTGAAGAAGGCGGTCTTGTCGGAGACGCGGCTCGCCTGCTGCATGTTGTGGGTCACGATCACGATCGTGTACTCCTGCTTGAGCTCCTCGATCAGGTCCTCGATCGCGAGCGTCGAGATCGGGTCGAGGGCCGAGCACGGCTCGTCCATCAGCAGCACGTCGGGGCTCACCGCGATCGCGCGGGCGATGCAGAGGCGCTGCTGCTGACCGCCGGAGAGGCCGGAGCCGGGGATGCCGAGCCGGTCCTTGACCTCGTTCCACAGGTTCGCGCCGCGCAGCGACCGCTCGACCAGGTCGTCCTGGTCGCTCTTCGACATGCGGCGGTTGTTGAGCAGCACGCCCGCGAGCACGTTCTCGCGGATCGTCATCGTCGGGAACGGGTTCGGGCGCTGGAACACCATGCCGATCTGGCGGCGCACGTTCACCGGGTCGACGCCGGGGCCGTAGAGGTTCGCGCCGTCGAGCAGGATCTCGCCGTCGACGTAGGCGCCGGCGATCACCTCGTGCATGCGGTTGATCGTGCGCAGCACGGTCGACTTGCCGCAGCCGGAGGGGCCGATGAAGGCCGTGACCGAGCGGGGCTCGATCTCGAGCGAGACGCCCTCGACGGCCTTGAAGGCGCCGTAGTAGACGTCGAGGTCGTTGATCTCGATGCGCTTGGACATGGGGTTACCTTCCGGCCTTCGGTGCGAAGAAGTGGGCGATCAGCCGCGCGACGATGTTGAGCAGCATGACGATGAGGATGAGCACGAGCGCCGCGGTCCACGCTCGGTCGAAGTACGCCTGCTCCTGCACGCCCGGGCTGACGTACTGGTTGTACGCGAACACCGGCAGCGTCATCATGCGGCCGTCGAACACGTTGTAGTTCATGTTGGTGGTGAAGCCCGCGATGATGAGCAGCGGCGCGGTCTCGCCGATGACGCGCGCGATCGCGAGCGTCACACCGGTCACGATGCCGGCGAGGGCGGTGGGCAGCACGACCTTGGCGATCGTCAGCCACTTCGGCACGCCGAGGGCGAGCGACGCCTCGCGCAGGTCGTTCGGCACGAGCTTCAGCATCTCCTCGGTCGAGCGCACGACCGTCGGGATCATGAGGAGGCTCAGCGCCACCGCGCCGCCGAAGCCCGATCGCACGCCCTCGCCGGCGAACAGCGCGAAGAGCGCGTAGGCGAACAGGCCCGCGACGATCGACGGGATGCCGGTCATGACGTCGACGAAGAAGGTGATGGCCTGGGACAGGCGACCCTTGCCGTACTCGACGAGGTAGATGGCGGTGAAGATGCCGACGGGCACCGAGATGATCGCCGCCCACAGCGTCACGAGCAGGGTGCCGACGATCGCGTGCAGCACGCCGCCGCCCTCGCCCACGATGTTGCGCATCGTGTAGGTGAAGAACTCGACGTCGAAGCGGTGCATGCCGTTCGCGATGACCGTGACGACGAGGGAGACGAGCGGGATGAGCGCGAGCAGGAAGGCTCCCGTCACGACCCCGGTCACGAGCCGGTCCGTCGCCTTGCGGCCGCCCTCGATGAGCTGGCTCACGACCGTGATCGCGACCAGGTAGAGGATGAAGCCGATCACGGCGGTCGCGACGATGCTGAACCGGCTGCCGGAGGCGCCCGCGACGAGCGCGGCGATCGCGGCGCCGACGAGGAGGGCGCCGCCCAGGATCGCCCAGGGGCTCCAGGTCGGCAGCTGGCCCGCGGTGAGCGGGTTCTCGGCCTGCCGGCGCGCGGGCGCGGGAGCGGAGGTCGTGGTGGTCATGGTCTAGCGACCTCCGTCGACGGTCGTCTTCGCGATGATCCACCGCGAGATGGCGTTGACCAGCAGCGTGATCGCGAAGAGCACGAGGCCGGAGCCGATGAGCATGTTCACCGTGATGCCGTGGGCCTCGGGGAACCGGAGCGCGATGTTCGCGGCGATCGTCGAGGGGTTCTGCGAGCCGACCACGACGAACGTGACCGCGCCGGCCGACGCGAGCACCATCGCGACCGCCATGGTCTCGCCGAGCGCGCGGCCGAGGCCGAGGATGGAGGAGGCGATGATGCCGGAGCGGCCGTGCGGCAGCACCGCCATCCGGATCATCTCCCAGCGGGTGGCGCCGAGCGCGAGCGACGCCTCCTCGTTGAGCCGCGGCGTCTGCAGGAAGATCTCGCGGCACAGCGCCGTGATGATCGGCAGCACCATGACGGCGAGCACGATCGCGGCGGTGAGGATCGTCCGGCCGGTGCCGGACGCCGGCGGCGTGAAGAGCGGGATCCAGCCGAGGTTCTGCGCGAGCCACGTGTACGCGGGCTGCATGAACGGGGCGAGCACGGCGATGCCCCAGAGGCCGTAGATCACGGAGGGGATGGCGGCGAGGAGGTCGATCGCGTAGCCGAGCACGGATGCGACGCGCCGCGGCGCGTAGTGCGTGATGAAGAGCGCGATCGCGATCGCGATCGGCACCGCCATGAGCATCGCGAGGAAGGAGGACCACAGGGTGCCGAAGGTCAGCGGCCACACCCAGGCCCAGAAGCTGTCGTCCTCGGGCAGCGGCCCGATGAGCGCGGGCACGGCCTGCGCGACGAGGAAGATGGCCACGCCCGCGAGCGCGAGGAGGATCAGCACCCCGGCGGTCGTCGAGACCGCCTTGAAGATGACGTCGGCGGGACGGTTGGGAGCGGCGGCTCTCGTCGTCGCAGCCGGTGCGGCGGTGGTCATGGGGCTCCCAGCGATTCGGAGTCGGTCCATCGGAAGCGTCCGGCCGGGGCGAGGATCGCCCCGGCCGGACGGGTGCAGCGGCAGCTGCGGGGTCTCAGACCAGTATGACTACTTGATCGTCTCGAGGACCGCGTTGATCTCCTCGCGGAGGTCGTCCGAGATGGGCGAGTTGCCGGCGTTCTCCTGCGCGGCGAGCTGGCCCTCCTCGGAGGCGACGTACGAGAGGTAGGCCTTGACGAGCTCGCCCGTCGCGGCGTCCTGGTACTCGGTGCAGGCGATCGCGTACGAGATGAGGACGAGCGGGTACACGCCGGCCTCGGTCGTGGTGCGGTCGAGCTCGACGGCGATGTCGCCCTCGTGGCGGCCCTCGACGCGCGGCGACGCGTCGACAGCAGCGGCAGCGGCCTCGGCCGAGAACGGCACGTACTCCTCGCCGACCTTGAGCGCGACGGTCCCGAGGTCGCCCGCGCGCGACGCGTCGGCGTAGCCGATCGTGTTGGTGCCGTTGGTGACGGCGTCCACGACGCCCGAGGTGCCCTGCGCGCCCTCGCCGCCGTAGGCGGCCGGCCACGTCTCGAACACGCCCTCGGTCCAGTCGGACTCGGCGGTCGCCGCGAGGTACTCGGTGAAGTTCTCGGTGGTGCCTGAGTCGTCCGAGCGGTGCACGGCCGTGATCGGCGCGTCCGGCAGCGTGACGTCGGGGTTCTGCGAGGCGATGGCCTCGTCGTTCCAGTTGGTGATCTGGCCCGAGAAGATCTTGGCGATCGTCGACGCGTCCATGTTGAGCGAGTCGACGCCCTCGACGTTGAAGATGACGGCGATCGGGGAGATGTAGACCGGCAGGTCCACGGGGAGGGTGTCGGCGACGCACGCGCCGAACTCGCCCGCGAGCTCCTCGTCCTTCAGGAACGCGTCCGAGCCGGCGAAGGCGACGCCGCCCGCGATGAACTGCTCACGACCCGCGCCCGAGCCGGCGGGGTCGTAGGTGACGTTGACGTCAGGGTTCTCGGTCTGGAAGCCCGCGATCCAGGCCTCCTGCGCCGCACCCATGGACGAGGCGCCGGCACCGGCCAGGTCGCCCGAGAGGGTCGACTCCGGAGCGGACGAGCCCTCGGGCGCCTCGTCGGCGGCGGGCTCGTTGGCTGCGCAGGAGCTGAGCAGGATGGCACCTGCAGCGGCGACGACCGCGGCGCGGCCGAGCTTCGTGAACTTCACGGTGTTCCCTTCGGAAGGTTGGTGCAGGGCTGGGGAACCCTGGTTCGGCGCGCACTCGCACGCCGCCCTCAACGCTAGGGAGCGCGGGTTTCCCGAACCCCGCCGCCAGGTGAACAGAGGGTGAACGCCGACGCGGTGCGAGCCGGGAAGGGCCCGCGGAGACGCGAGTGCCGGGCCGCGAACGCCTCTCGGCGGAAGGCCGCTCGCAGCGGCGAATATTGGAGCCCGGGGTTACGCGGCCCGGCCCTCCCAGGGTAGCGATCGAGCCCGCGACATGCCGGGAGATGCGCTCGCCGCGAACACGACCGGAGGGACCACCCCTGCCGTCGCTCGGCCGCGTCAGCGCACGTCGACGACCACGTCCTCGACCTCGGGCTGCCCGTAGGTCGAGCGCACGACGACGAGCTCCGGCTCGACGCCCTCGGGCAGCTGGACGATCGCGCGCGCACCCGAGAACGCGTCGCCCTCGGCGTAGGAGATGTCCTCCTCGGCCGTCACCTGGATGGTGTCGACCCAGTGGTACTGGTTGCCGTCGTCAGCGATGACGGAGATGTCGAACAGGTCGATGAACGAGAGGGCGCCCTCGACCCGCTGGGCGTCGAAGAGGACGGCGATGAAGCGCGTGCCGCTCGCGGGGTCGCCGGACTCCATCGGCGGGTTCTCCTCGATGCCCGCGACGGCGAACGACCAGCTGTCCCCCGCCCCGTCGTCGACCGTGACCGACTCGCCCAGACCGGTGTTCGCGGTCGCCGGCTCAGCCGGCTGCGGGTCGGCCGGCTGCGGCTCGACCGGCTGCTGCGGGTCGACCGGCGCCTGCGGCGCAGGCGGAGCCTCCGGGATCGCGGGCGGCATGGGCAGGCAGCCGGTGAGGCCGACGACGGCGGCACCGAGCACGAGCGCGACGGCGAGCGGACGACGTGACATGGCGAGCTCCTGATCCTGGTCGCGACCGCATGCGCCGACCGCGGCCAGCCTACGCGGCGCGCGTCACGCGAGGGCCTCGTCGCGCCACATCCGCGCGCACACGCGCAGGTCGTCGGCGATGTCGGTGAGCGCGGCGGCGAGGCGGGTCCGCTCGCGGGCGCGATCCGGATGCGTCGGCTCGTCGGCGTGCGCGGCCTCGACGGCTCCCGCAGCGGTGACGACGGCGAACGCGGCGGCGCGGTCGAGGGCGAGCGCGAAGTCGCCGGCGAAGAGGCCGCGGAGGATCGTCTCGGTGAGCGCCCGGAGCTCCGCGGGGCTCGCCGGCGCCGGCACTCCCGCGACGACCGGCGCGGCCGTGTGCAGCGCATCCGCCCCCTGCTGGTAGAGCACCGCCGCCTCGTCGGCGCGCTGGCTCACGAGCGCGTGCAGCAGGTTGACGCGCCAGAGCGCGCCGGGCAGCGAGTGGGGCCGCGCGTGCGACCAGAGCTCGGCGACGGTGTCGATGCCGTCCTCGCGCGCCATGATCAGGATGCGCTCGACGACCTCGGGATCCGCGCCCGCGCGCACGCGCGCGAGCAGCGCCTGCGCGGTGTCGCTCGCGAGCTGCAGGCGCAGCACGGGGTCGACGTCGCCCTCGACGCGCTCGAACCATTCGTTCGAGAAGCGCGTGGGGCGGTGGAAGTCGTCGGCCATCGCATCCATTGTCGCCGACCCGGCTGGGCGCGGCAGGTGCGGATCAGGTCGTCCGGGCGATCGCGGAGGGCAGCTTCGGCGCGAGCCGGTGCCACAGCTCGATGAGCGCGCTCGCGACGAGCCCGAGCGCGACAGCCCAGCCGAGCACCTCGAGCGGCGGCAGCTGGAAGGCGAAGAAGTCGCGGACGAAGGGGACCGTCACGGCGAGCGCGAGCCCGCCGACCATCGCCGCGACGATGAGCGCGCGCACGGGCGTGAACGGGCGGCACGCGATGCCGAGCACCCAGAGCCCGCTCACCGTGAGCGTGAAGACCGCCGCGGTCTGCACCTGCCGCTCCTCGAGCCCCATGCCGCGCGCGAGCAGCGTCGTGGCGAGCACCGAGAGCGCGATCGTGACGCCCGACGGCACGGTGAAGCGGAGGCTGCGGAACAGGAAGCCGGGCACGTAGCGGGTCGCGGCGGGCATGAGCGCGAGGAAGAACGCGGGGATGCCGATCGTGAGCCCGTCGGTCGCCGAGAGCTGGCGCGGCAGGAACGGGTACTGCATCAGGAGCGCGCCGAACAGGAGCGCCATCGTGAACGCGTAGGTCGTCTTCGTCAGGAAGATGCGCGAGACCCGCTCGATGTTGGCGATCACCTGCCGCCCCTCGTCGACGACGTGCGGGAGGTGCGAGAAGCGCCCGTCGAGCAGCACGAGGCGCGCGACGGCCTTCGTCGCCGGCGCCCCCTCCCCCATCGCGACGCCCAGGTCGGCCGTCTTGAGCGCGAGCGCGTCGTTGACGCCGTCGCCCGTCATCGCGACCGTGCGGCCCGCCGCCTGGAGCGACTCGACGATCGCGCGCTTCTGACCCGGCGTCACGCGAGCGAGCACGTGGTGCTCGGCGAGCACCGCCGCGAGCGCCTCCGGCTCGACCGGCAGGCGGCGCGCGTCGAACGCGTCGCCCTCGAGCGCCATGCCCACCTGGCGCGCGACCGCGCCCACCGTGCGCGGGTGGTCGCCCGAGAGGATGCGCACCTCGACGCCCTGCTCCCGGAAGTACTCGAGGGTCGCGTGCGCGTCGTCGCGCACCCGCTCGCCGAACGCGAGGAGCGCGACCGGCTCGAGCTGCGGCAGGTCGTGCCGCTCCGCCTCATCAGGGGTCATGGGATGCGGTGCCCGGCCGAGCACGAGGGCTCGGCGCCCGAGGGCGGCGACGTCGAGCGCCCGGTCGGCGGCGGCGCCGGTCGCATCGTCGCCGAGCACCGACTCCGGCGCACCGAGCACCCACGTGCCCCGCGCCGCGCCGTCCGCGAACGCGACTGCGCTCATCCGCCGCGACGACGAGAAGCCGATCACCGCGCTCGGGCGCAGCCCCGGATCCGGCAGCACGCGGCGCAGCGCGAGCGCGGTGGGGTTCGCGTTCTCGTCGTGGCCGAACCAGCCGAGCGCCGAGAGCCACGCGCCCGTAATGCCGTCGAGCGCCCGCGCGGGCACCGCATCCGCCACCTCGCCGTGCTCGCCGACCGGCGCGGCGTCGAGCAGCTCGATGTCGCCCTCGGTGAGCGTGCCGGTCTTGTCGAGGCAGATGACGTCGACGCGCGCGAGCCCCTCGACCGCGGCGAGCTCCTGCACGAGCACCTGGCTGCGCGCGAGCTTCACGGCCGCGACTGCGAACGCGATCGAGGTCATGAGGATGAGCCCCTGCGGCACGGACGCCGAGATCGCGGCGATCGCGAGCACGACCGCGTCCTCCCACTCGCCGCTCGCGATCGCCGCCTCCCAGCCGCCGCGCGCCTGCATCTGGCCGTTGAGCACGATCGCGATGAGGGGCACGAGCGCGATCGAGATCCACCGCACGACCCGGTCGAGCGCGTGCCGCAGCTCGGAGTGGACGAGCGAGAAGCGCCGGGCCTCGGCTGTCAGGCGCGCTGCGAACGAGTCGCCGCCGACGCTCGTGAGCTGCACGGACGCGGACCCCGACGAGACGGCCGAGCCCGACAGCACCCCTTCGCCCGCGTGCTTGAGCTGCGGCTCGGACTCGCCGGTCAGGAGCGACTCGTCGAGGTCGATGCCCTCGGTCGCGACGATCACGCCGTCGGCGGGCACCTGGTCGCCGCGGCGCAGCAGCAGGATGTCGTCCTGCACGAGCTCCTCCATCGCGACGTCGCGCTCGACGCCGCCGCGCAGCACGCGGCTGCGCGAGACGTGCAGCAGCGCGAGCCGGTCGAGCTTGCGCTTCGCGCTGTACTCCTGCACCACGCCGATGATGACGTTCGAGAGGGCCGCGAACGAGAACAGCGCGTCCTGCCAGCGCCCGAGCAGGAGCAGCACCGCGGTGCAGACCGCGATGACGAGGTTGAAGAGCGTGAAGAGGTTCGCGCGCAGGATCGAGGCGAGCGACCGGCTCGACGCGTGCGCGAGCCGGTTCGCGCGACCGTCGCCCAGCCGCTCGGCCACGTCCGCATCGCTGAGGCCGACGGCCCGGTCGGTCGTCGTGAGGAGCCGCTGGCGGTCGGGCTCGCCTGCGGCGGCGCGGTCGGCGGATGCGCGGGGCTGGGCGGCCACGCGCGCGGGCGTGCTGGAGGACATGCGGCTCCATCGGTACGGGAACGGCTCAACTCTGGCGGATGCGGGCGCCCGGTGACAGGGCGGAGGCCCGAAGATCCGCCTAGCGGTTGACCCCCGCGGCGGCCGACCACGGTCGCGGCCGCCGCACGCGCCTATCCTGGATGCGCGGGCCTGTAGCTCAGTCGGTAGAGCGTCGGACTTTTAATCCGCTGGTCGTGGGTTCGAGCCCCACCGGGCCCACCAGTTCGGCACAGCGCCGGACTCTTCATCCGCTGGTCGTGGGTTCGAGCCCCACCGGGCCCACCAGTTCGGCACAGCGCCTGACTCTGCATCCGCTGGTCGTGGGTTCGAGCCCCACCGGGCCCACCAGTTCGGCACAGCGCCGGACTCTTCATCCGCTGGTCGTGGGTTCGAGCCCCACCGGGCCCACCAGTTCGGCACAGCGCCTGACTCTGCATCCGCTGGTCGTGGGTTCGAGCCCCACCGGGCCCACCAGTTCGGCACAGCGCCGGACTCTTCATCCGCTGGTCGTGGGTTCGAGCCCCACCGGGCCCACCAGTTCGGCACAGCGCCTGACTCTGCATCCGCTGGTCGTGGGTTCGAGCCCCACCGGGCCCACCAGTTCGGCACAGCGCCGGACTCTTCATCCGCTGGTCGTGGGTTCGAGCCCCACCGGGCCCACCGCATCCGCTCGTCGTGCGGCCGCGCTCAGAACGCGACCTCGATCGTCGGGTTCGCCTCGACGACCTCGCGCACCTCGTCGCTCGAGAACGCCTCGATGAGCGCGGCGGTGGCCTCGGAGTCCGCGTCCTCCTCGCGCACGACGAGGTGCAGCGCGAACCTGTCGTCGAGCTCGGTGATGAGGCCGTCGTCCTCGGGGCTCAGCCCGAGCGCGGCGATGTGCGACGGCCACTGGAAGACGAGGTCGGCCTCCTCGTACGCGGCGTTCAGCGAGCTGATCGGCACCTGCAGGAACTCGAGTCCCTTCGGGTTCTCGGCGATGTCGTCGACCGTCGCTGCGTAGGGATCGACGGCGGGGTCGAGCGCGATGAGCCCCTCGCTCGCGAGCAGCTTGAGCGCGCGGCCGGTGTTCGAGGGGTCGTCCGGGATGGCGACCGTCGCGCCGTCGGGCAGGTCGGCGATGTCGTCGAGCGTCTTCGAGTAGAACGCGATGACGAAGTTGTAGACGGGCTGCACGGCGGTGAGCGTGCCGTCGTTGCCGGCGTTGAACGACTCCATGTAGGGCACGTGCTGCGAGAAGTTCGCGTCGACGTCGCCGTCGTCCACGATCGTGTTCGCGGTGACGTAGTCGGAGACCTCGACGAGCTCGATCTCGTAGCCCTCCTCGATCGCCTCGGCCGCGGCGAGGACGACGTCGGTCATGGGGCTCTGGACCGCGGCGACCTCGAGCGTGACCGTCTCGACGGCAGCGTCCGTCGTGGCGGGCGCGGGCTGCGACGCGCAGCCGGCGAGCAGCAGGGCGGCGGCGAGCGCGGGCGCGAGGGCGCGGGTGGCGGTGCGGGACATGCGGGTTCCTTCTCTTGAGGGGGGATGGATCGGATCAGCGGCGGTCGAGCCGCGTCGAGATGCGGTGGCCGAGCGCCTGGAGCGCGAGCACGCACACGACGATGACCGCGATCGTGAGGACCATGAGGGCGTCGTCGTACTCCTGGTAGCCGTAGCGCATCGCGAAGTCGCCGATGCCACCGCCGCCGACGACGCCGAGCACCGTGGAGTACGACAGCAGGCTGATCGCGGCCGAGGTGAGCGCGTAGACGAGACCGGATCGCGCCTCGGGCAGCAGCACCCGCCACACGGCCTGCGGCACGCTCGCGCCCATCGCGAGCGCCACGAGCGAGATGCCCGGCGGGATCTCGCGCAGGATCTGCTCGACGAGGCGGGCGTAGACCGCGACGGCCACGAAGCACAGCGGCAGGGTCGCGGCCTGCGTGCCGAAGCTCGTGCCCATGACCGCGCGCGTGAAGGGGATGAGGAACACCACGAGCAGCAGGAACGGGAAGGAGCGCACGACGTTGATGTAGAGGTTCGCGACCGACCACGTGGGGCGGTGCTCCGCGATGCCGCCGCGCTGGGTGAGGAAGACGGCCATGCCGAGCGGGAGCCCGATCAGCACGGCCGCGACGAGCGAGACGGCGAGCATGTAGCCGGTCTCGGCGAGCGCCTCGAGCATCTCGGCCCCGTGCTCGTCGAGCAGCTGTGAGAGCCACGTCACGAGCGCAGCTCCCGCAGCACCTGCTCGCGATAGGTGGGGAGCGAGCGGTAGTCGCGGCGCGCGACCGGGAGCAGCTCGCGCAGCGCGCCGCGCTCGAGCAGCGCCGCGCGATCGCAGATCGCCTTGACGACGTCGAGGTCGTGCGTCACGACGACGACCGTCGCGCCGAGCTCCTCGCGCGCCCTCGCCAGCACGCGCAGCACGTCCGCGGTCGTGGAGGCGTCGAGCGACGACGTGGGCTCGTCGCACAGCAGCAGCGGCGGCCGGGCGACGAGCGCGCGCGCGAGCCCGACGCGCTGCCGCTCGCCCCCGCTCAGCTGGGCCGGGTAGCGGTCGGCGCGGTGGCCGAGCCCCACGAACTCCAGGATCTCGTCGACCGCCTCGCGGCGCTGCTCTCGCGG
>NZ_JANQCH010000055.1 GCF_024723325.1 Agrococcus sp. HG114 | reverse complement strand
ACCCGAGATCTCGGGTCCCGCTGCCGGGCTGGGGTCCGTGTCGGGTCCCGCTGCCGGGCTGGGGTCCGTGTCGGGTCGCGGCGGCCGCGCGAGTCGGTGCTCGCGGATGCGCTGGCGGATGCCCGGGCGTGCTTGGATCGCCGCATGGACGACGGTGACCGCTCCCGCTCGCTGCTGCTCGGGGCGCTCGCGGCGCAGCGACGGCACGTGCTCGCGGCGATCGACGGGCTGAGCGACGCGCAGCTGCGCGCTGCCGTGCTGCCGTCGGGCTGGTCGCCCATCGGCCTCGTGCGGCACCTGACGCTCGGCGGCGAGCGCTACTGGTTCCACACGGTGATGGCGGGCGAGCCGCTCGACTACTGGCCCGCCGATCGGCCCGAGCTCGACGAGGGCCGGCCCGCCGACTGGCGCGTCGAGCCGCACGAGACGACGGATGCGGTGGTCACCGAGTACCGCGACGCCATCGCTCGCTCCGACGAGATCATCGCGGCGCTCCCCCTCGACGCGGCGCCGCGGCACCGCGAGCCCGACTGGCCGGCGACTCGCTTCGCCGACCTCGAGGCGGTGCTGCTGCACGTGATCCTCGACGCGGCGACGCACGCCGGGCACCTCGACGCGGCGCGCGAGCTCATCGACGGCCGCCAGCACCTCGTGCTCTGACGGGCGCTCGCCGCGCTCGGCGAGCCTTCGCCGCCGCTGTCCCCACCATCGCCACGCACCGACCCGGACCCGAGATCGGCAGGCGGGACCCGAGATCTCGGGTCCCGCTACCGATGTGGGGTCCGGGTCGGTGGTCGCCGCGCGCGAGGCTGCGCACCGGCGACCGCCGACCGGGCTGCTAGATGAGGTGATCCGTGAGGTGGTTCGGCGTGCCGAAGCGGTGCGCGGTGATCGCGATCGCCTGCTCGCGCAGGAACGGCAGCAGCTCGACGCGCCCGGCCTCCGTCACCGGGTGCGCGACGATCGCGAGGTCGGGGCGGCCCTCGACGGCCTCGGCGAGCGCGCGCACCCCATCGGCGACCGCCTCGTCGGGCGCCAGGTAGCGGATGCGCCCCTGCTCGAGGCGGCGTGCCGACGAGCGGAAGGCCGCGTCGTCCTCGACCGCCAGCGGGATGCCCGCCGCCGCGAGCGCCGCCCGGATCGCGGGCGCCGGCTCGACCGCGCTCGAGACGCGCACGTCCGCACCCGCCCGCAGCGCCGCGACGACCGCGCGAGCGAGCTGCGCGACGCGGCCGCCCTCGGCGAGCCGGATCGTGACGCCCGGCATCGGCAGGTGCCGCAGGATGTCGCGCTCCGCGGAGAGCCGCTGCACGTCGCGGGCGACGCCGAGCTCGGTCGCCCACACGTGCTGGTCGGAGCCGGCCGCGCGCCCGAGCGCCGCGGCCTCGTCGGCCGTGACCGACGCATCCGCCGCCTTCGCGAGCGACGCGACCGCGTCGACGATCGCCTGCACCGCGGGCAGCTCGACCGGCTCGAGCGAGCGCGCCTCGGCCGTGCGCCAGTCGACGAGCGGGAAGAGGTAGCTCGGGCCGCCCGCCTTCGTCGTCGGGCCCACGACCGAGCGCTTCCAGCCGCCGAACGGCTGCCGCTCGACGATCGCGCCCGTGATGCCGCGGTTGACGTAGAGGTTGCCCGCCTGCACGGTGTCGAGCCACAGCCCGATCTCGTCGGGGTCGAGCGAGTGGATGCCCGAGGTGAGCCCGTAGTCGACCTCGTTCACGAGCTCGATGGCCTCCTCGAGCGTCTCGACGCGCATGATGCCGAGGATCGGGCCGAAGTACTCGGTGCGGTGGTACTCGCTGCCGCGCTGCACGCCCGCGCGCAGGCCCGGGCTCCACAGCGCGCCGCTGTCGTCGAGCTGCTTCGGCTCGACGATCCACGACTCGCCGTCGCCGAGCGTCGTGAGCCCCTCGAGCAGCTTGCCCTCCGCGGGGGCGATGATCGGCCCCATCTGGCTCGTCGCATCCCACGGGTAGCCGACGTCGAGCGAGCGCACGCCGTCGACGATCTGGTTGTGCAGGCGCTTCGAGCGGCCCGCCTGGCCGACGAGGATCGCGAGCGACGCCGCCGAGCACTTCTGCCCCGCGTGCCCGAACGCGCTCGCGACGATGTCCTTCGCCGCGAGGTCGAAGTCGGCCGACGGGGTGACGATGATCGCGTTCTTGCCGCTCGTCTCGGCGAGCAGGCTGAGGTCGGGGCGGATGCGCCGGAAGGCCTGGGCGGTCTCGAACCCGCCGGTGAGGATCACGCGGTCGACGCGCGCGTCGCCGATCAGCCGGTCGCCGAGCGAGCGGTCGGCGAGCTGCACGAGGTGCAGCACCTCGCGCGGCACGCCCGCGGCCCACAGCGCGTCGACCATCATCGCGCCGGTGCGCGCGGTCGCGCGGGCGGGCTTGACGATGACGGATGCGCCGGAGGCGAGGGCAGCGAGCGTCGAGCCCGCGGGGATCGCGATCGGGAAGTTCCACGGCGGGGTCACCGCGATGAGCCGCGACGGCACCGCGACGGCGCCGTCGACCCGGTCGAGGTCGCGCGCCCGCTCGGCGTAGTAGTGCGCGAAGTCGACCGCCTCGGAGACCTCTGGGTCGGACTGGTCGAGGGTCTTGCCCGCCTCGGCCGCGGCGACCTCCATGAGCTGCGCGCGACGCGCCTCGAGCTCGCGGCCGGCGCGGTGGAGGATCTCGGCGCGCTCGTCGCCCGAGAGCGCGCGCCAGGCGGCGTTCGCCTCGATGGCGGCGTCGATCGTCGCGCCGAGCTGCGCGGCGTCGGCGATCGTCGCCTGCTCGACGAGGTCGAGCCCGAGCTGGGACGACCTCGCACGCTCGCGGATGCCCGCAGCCCACGCCTGGTTCGCCGGCAGCGACGGGTCGGAGTCGGGCGTGCTGCGGAAGCCGTCCTCGGGAGCGTCCACCGCATCCGCCGTCGTCACCGTCGAGCGGTCCTGCACCCGGTGCGTGGCGGGCGCGGGGGCCGCGAGCGCCGCGAGCGAGGCGAGGAAGCGGTCGCGCTCGCGCTCGAACAGGGCCTCGTCGCTCGCGAGCTCGAACACGGCCGACATGAAGTTCTCGCGGCTCGCGCCCTCCTCGAGGCGGCGGATGAGGTAGGCGATCGCGACGTCGAACTCGGCCGGGTGCACGACGGGCGTGTACAGCAGCAGGCCGCCGACGTCGCGGCGCACGACCTCGGCCTGGCCCTGCGCCATGCCGAGCAGCATCTCGAACTCGAGGCCGCGCTCGATGCCGCGCTGCTTCGACAGCAGCCACGCGAACGCGACGTCGAAGAGGTTGTGGCCCGCGACGCCGAGCTCGACGTTCGCGATGCGCTCGGGCGTGAGCGCCCACGCGAGCACGCGCTTGTAGTGGGTGTCGCTGTCCTGCTTCGTGTGCCAGGTCGCGAGCGGCCACCCGTGCAGCGACGCCTCGACGCGCTCCATCGGCAGGTTGGCGCCCTTCACGAGCCGCACCTTCACCGGGGCGCCCCCGCGGGCGACGCGCTCGGCGGCCCACGCCTGCAGGCGCTCCATCGCGGGCAG
The DNA here is from genome assembly GCF_024723325.1 of Agrococcus sp. HG114. Taxonomy (GTDB): domain Bacteria; phylum Actinomycetota; class Actinomycetes; order Actinomycetales; family Microbacteriaceae; genus Agrococcus. Next base: position 11,334 of record NZ_JANQCH010000055.1, on the reverse strand, counting down.
CGCGTCGGGCAGGTAGGCCTGCAGCACGATGCCGCCGCGGTACTGCTCGAGCCCCGGCTCCTCGAGGATCCGCGTGAAGACCGCCATGGTCATCTCGAGGTCCTTGTACTCCTCCATGTCGAGGTTGATGAAGGTGCCGGTCGCCGCGGCCCGGCGGTAGAGCGGCAGCAGGCGCTCGATGACGTGCTCGACGGCCGCGTCGAACGCCCACGGCTGGTGGGGGGCCGTCGTGGCCGAGACCTTGATCGAGACGTAGTCGACGTCGGGGCGCTCGATGAGCGCGAGCGTGCCGTCGAGGCGGCGCGCGGCCTCGCGGTCGCCGAGCACCGCCTCGCCGAGGAGGTTGACGTTGAGCCGGGCTCCGGTGTCGCGGATGCGCTTGATCGCGGCGCCGAGGCGGGCGTCGGTCGCGTCGATGATGAGGTGGCCGACCATCTCGCGCAGCACCCGGCGGGCGATCGGCACGACCACGTGCGGCGCGAGCGGCGCGACGCCGCCGCCGAGCCTGAGCGCCTGGCGCATGGGCCACGGGAGGAACGCGGGCGCGTCGCCGGCGATCTCGCGGAGCGTCTGGGCGGCGACGTGCACGTCCTCGGGCCGCACGACGCCGTCGACGAAGCGCACGGCGAACTCGAGCCCCTTCGGGTCGCGGAGCACACCCGCGAGCTGCTCGGCGCTCGCGTCGGCGGGGATGCGCTCGGCCGCCTCGAGCCACGTGCGCACCTGGGCGACGATCGCGGGGGCGAGTGCGGTGAGGCCTTCGAGCTCGGCGGGGTCGATGCCGCCCTGCGCGGCGTGCGGTGCGGGCTGCGCCTCGACGTGAGCGGCTCCCGCCGCGCGCTCGGCCCCCGGGTCGGTGATCTGCACGTCGGTCGTCCCGCTCGTGCCTGCGGTGGCTGCTGCGCCCATGCGGCGGCCCTCCTCCTGCCGCGCTCGCGGCTCACGTCCTCGTCGTGCGTGCGGTGGCACGCGGAGACAGTCTGCACCGCGGAACCCATCGCGTACAGTGACGGATCACGACGGATATCCGTCATCCGAAGCGAATGGTCCTGGGGGTCCCATGCTCGACGTCCGGCGCTTGCGCCTGCTGCGCGAGCTGCGCCTGCGCGGCACGATCGCCGCGGTCGCGGCGGCGCTCGCCTACGCGCCGAGCGCGGTCTCGCAGCAGCTCTCCGCCCTCGAGCGCGAGGTGGGCGTGCCGCTCACGCGGAAGCAGGGGCGGCGCCTCGCCCTCACCCCGCAGGGCGAGCTCCTCGCCCAGCACGCCGAGGGCATCCTGACGGGCCTCGAGGCCGCGGAGCGCGCGGTCGCCGCGTCGCTCGGCCGGCCCGTCGGCACCGTGCGCATCGCCGTGTTCCAGTCGGCGGCGCTGGGCCTCGTGCCGCGCATGCTGCGGATCCTCGCCGAGACGGCGCCGGAGGTGCGGGTCGAGATGGTGCAGCGCGAGCCCGAGACCGCGCTCTACGACACGTTCGTCGGCGACTTCGACCTCGTGGTCGCCGAGCAGTACCCGGGGCACGCGGCACCGCAGCACCCGGGGCTCGACCGGCAGCTGCTCATGACGGATGCGCTGCGGCTCGCGGTGCCGCCCGACGCCGCCGTCGACCGCCTCGCCGACGCGGCCGCGCTCGCATGGGTCATGGAGCCGATGGGGGCCGCCTCCCGCCACTTCGGCGAGCAGCAGTGCCGCGTCGCGGGCTTCGAGCCGGACGTGCGGTTCGCGACCGCCGACCTGCAGGCGCAGATGCGGCTCATCGAGGCCGGCCACGCGGTCGGCATCATGAACGACCTGACGTGGGCGGGCACCGAGGTCGGCTTCCGCTTCGTCGACCTGCCGGGCACGCCCCGGCGGGAGGTGTTCACCGCCGCGCGTGCCGCCTCCGACGGCAACCCGGCGATCGCGGCGGTGCGGGCCGCGCTGCAGGCGGCCGTGCCGACCGACCTGGGCTGACGGACGACGCCGAGCCGGACGCGCAGGGGCTCAGCGCCGACGCGCGAGCGCCCGGTCGATCGCGATGAGCACGAGGCTCACCGCGACGCCCGCGAAGAGCACCCACGGCAGTCCGCCCGCGCCGACGCGGTCGAACACGAGCGCCCCGACGACGGCGCCGGCGCCGATGCCCGAGTTGAACCCGGTCGTGTACCACGCCATCGCCGGCTGCAGGTAGCGGTCCTCGGACGCGTGGAGCACCCGCGTCTGCAGCAGCGGCGGCAGCGCGCCCATCGCGAGGCCCCACACGAGCACGGCCGCGAGCGTGAGCGGCAGCACCGTCGAGAGCGCGAGCACGACCATCGTCGCGAGCATGAGCACCATGCACAGCACGACGCCCGCGAGCGCGTGGCGGCCGAGCCACACCGCGATGAGCACGATCGCGAGCGCGCCCATCACGCCGTACGCGAGCAGCGCCGGGCTCAGCCACGGCTCGGGCAGGCCCGCGTGCTGCACGAGGTAGGGCGCGATGAACGTGTAGAACGCGTACTGGCCCGTCATCGCGAGCGTCGTCGAGAGCACGGCGATGACGACGCCGCGCACCGACTTGTCGGGATCGGCGACGGGCACCGCGATCGAGCCCGTCTCGGTGGTCGCGACGTCGGCGAGGTGGTCGACCGGCGGCAGCACGCGCCACACGGCGAACGCGGCGACGAGGCACGCGACGCCGAGCACCGCGAACGACGCGCGCCAGCCGACCGCCTGGCCGAGCAGGGTCGACAGCGGCAGCCCGAGCACGAACGCGAGCGAGCCGCCCGCGCTCGTGATCGCGACCGCGCGGCCGATCTGCTCCTTGGGCACGAGGTAGGCCGCGTACGCGCCGACGACCGTCCAGAACACGCCGTGGGCGAGGCCGCCGACGATGCGGGATGCGACGACCCACTCGTAGGTCGGCGCGAAGGCGCCCACGATCGTCGCGACCGCGAAGACCATGAGGACGCCGATGACGAGGCGGTGCCGCGGCACCCGGCGGGTCAGGCGGATGAGCGTGGTCGACGAGAGCACGACGGTGAAGGCGAACACCGACACGAGGAGGCCCACCGCGCTCTCGGAGACCCCGAGCTCGCGGCTCATGGGCAGGACGAGGCCCATGGGCAGCATCTCGATCGAGATGTTGACGAAGATCGCGAGCGCGAGCACGAGCAGCGCCGCGATCGGGAAGTGTCCGGCGGCCCGCTGCCCCTCGCCCGTCGCCGCCCGCTCGCTCACGACCGGCAAGCCTATTGCGGCCCGCTGCTCCTCGTAGGATCGATCGAGTGAGCGTGAACCACTGGGTGCTGTCGTTCGTGTGCGACGACCGGCCGGGCATCGTGCACGCCATCAGCGGCGCGATCGTCGACTGCGGCGGCAACATCACCGAGTCGCAGCAGTTCTCGTCGGGCGACACCGACCGCTTCTTCATGCGGCTGCAGGTCGAGGCGACGGCCGAGCGCAGCGAGTTCGAGGCCCGGCTCGCCCCGGTCGTGGAGCGCTACGGCATGCAGTGGCAGCTCGACGACGTCGGGCGCCCGCTCAAGACCCTCGTGCTCGTCTCGAAGGCCGCGCACTGCCTCAACGACATGCTCTTCCGGCAGCGCGCGGGCCAGCTCTCGGTCGACATCCCGCTCGTGATGTCGAACCACCCCGACCTCGGGTCGCTCGCGGCGTTCTACGGCGTGCCGTTCGAGCACGCGCCCGTCGTCGACGCCGAGTCGAAGGCCGCGTTCGAGCGGCGGATGCTCGAGGTCGTCGAGCGCGAGGGCGTCGAGCTCGTCGTGCTCGCCCGGTACATGCAGATCCTCTCCCCCGAGCTGTGCGCCGCCCTCGAGGGCCGGCTCATCAACATCCACCACTCGTTCCTCCCGGGCTTCAAGGGCGCGAACCCGTACCGGCAGGCGCACGCGCGCGGCGTCAAGCTCATCGGCGCCACCGCCCACTTCGTCACGAGCGACCTCGACGAGGGCCCGATCATCGAGCAGAACGTCGAGCGCGTCGACCACGCGCAGAGCCCCGCGCAGCTCGTCGCGATCGGGCAGGACGTCGAGTCGCGCACCCTCTCGCGCGCCGTGCAGTGGTTCGCGGAGGACCGGGTGCTGCTCGACGGGCAGCGCACCATCATCTTCCGCTGAGCGCTGGAGCTCAGCGCAGCGATCCGTCATCGGAAGTTCATCGAGAAGTGGTGCGCGCGTCGTACGCGACGGATAGGTTCAGGACCACCCTGCACCTCAACGGAGTGGATCCATGCGCGCACGCACCCTGCTCGGCACCGGAACGGTCGCCGCGCTCGCCCTCACGGGCCTCGTCGCCGCCCCGGCAAACGCCGCGGCGCAACCCGTCATCAACGAGTTCTCCGCCAGCACGACCGGCACCGACCTCGAGTTCATCGAGGTGCTCGCCGCGCCCGGCACGGATCTGAGCGGCTACTCGCTGCTCGAGATCGAGGGCGACGCGAGCTCCCCGCGCGGCACCGTCGACGGCGTCTGGGCCGTCCCGGCGCTCGACGCGAGCGGGCGCGGGCTGCTGAGCCTCGCGTCCGACTCGCTCGAGAACGGCACGGTGTCGCTGCTGCTCGTGCAGGGCACGATCGCCGCGGGCGCCGACATCGACGCCGACGACGACGGCGCGATCGACGCCGGCGTGCCGTTCACGCTCGTCGACGCGGTCGCGGTGCACGACGGAGGCGCGGGCGACGTCGCGTACGGCGGCACGGTCCTCGGCGTCGCCTACGACGGCCAGTCGTTCGCCCCGGGCGGCGCGAGCCGCATCCCGGACGGCACCGACACGGGCGCGACGGGCGACTGGGTGCGCAACGACTTCGACCTCGCGGGCATCGAGGGCCGCACCGGCTCCATCGCCGCGGGCGAGGCCTACAACACGCCGGGCGCCGCGAACGCCGCCTTCGAGGTCGAGGAGCCCCCGACCGGCACGACGTGCGAGTCGGCCGCGGTCGCGATCGGCGCGGTGCAGGGCTCTGGTGCCGCGACCCCGCTCGCCGGCCAGACCGTCACCGTGCGCGGCACGGTCGTCGGCGACTGGCAGGCGGGCGGCTTCGACGGCTTCCACCTGCAGGACGCCGGTGACGGCGACGCCGCCACGAGCGACGGCATCTTCGTCTACGCACCCGGCGCCGCGGAGGTCGCCGAGGGCGACCTCGTGACCGTCACGGGCACGGCGGGCGAGTACCAGGGCCAGACGCAGCTCTCGAACGCGAGCGTGCTCGACTGCGGCGATGGAGCGCTCCCGGCGCCGATCGCGCTCGAGCTCCCCATCGCCGACGAGGAGCGGTTCGAGGGGATGCTCGTGCAGCTCCCGCAGGCGCTGTCGATCCTCGAGTACTTCAACTACGGCCGCTACGGCGAGGTCGTCGTCGGCACCGAGCGGCAGATGCAGCCGACCGCGGTCGCGGCACCCGGCTCCCCCGAGGCGGCAGCGATCCGCGCGGCGAACGCCGAGAACCGGATCACGATCGACGACGCGCGCTCCGTGCAGAACGCCGACCCGGCCATCCACCCGGGCAACCTCGAGGAGTTCACGCTCGCGAACGACTTCCGGGGCGGCGACACGATCACCGGGATCACCGGCGTGCTCGAGTTCCGCAACAGCCTGTGGAAGCTGCAGCCGACCGCGCCCGGCACCTACACCGAGGTGAACCCGCGCACTCCGGCGCCCGAGATCGCGGGGGCCTCGCTCGAGGTGGCCTCGTTCAACGTGCTGAACTACTTCACGACCCTCGACAGCCGCGGCGCGGTCACGGCCGAGGAGTTCGAGCGGCAGGAGGCGAAGATCGTCGCCGCGATCGACGAGCTCGACTCCGCGATCGTCGGCCTGCTCGAGATCGAGAACAACGACGGCGCCGCCCTCGACACCCTGGTCGCCGCCCTCAACGAGGCGGCGGGCCCGAACGTCGACGGCACCGCCCACTGGGCGGGCATCGACACGGGCCGGCTCGGCACCGACGAGATCACGACCGCGCTCATCTACCAGCCGGCGCTCGTCGCCCCGGTCGGCGAGTTCGCCGTGCTCGACTCGAGCGTCGACCCGCGGTTCGACACCACGAAGAACCGGCCCGCGCTCGCGCAGTCGTTCCGCGACCTCGCGACCGACCGCGTCCTCACGGTCGCGGTGAACCACCTCAAGTCGAAGGGCTCCGCGTGCGAGGGCGACTCGGGCTCGCCGGAGCAGGGCAACTGCAACGCGGTGCGCACGCAGGCCGCCGCAGCGCTCGCCGACTGGCTCGAGGGCGACCCGACCGGTCAGGGCGCGGAGGGCTCGCTCATCATCGGCGACCTGAACGCCTACGACCACGAGGACCCGATCACGACGCTCGAGGCGGCCGGCTACACCGACCTGCTCGAGGAGTTCCAGGGCGAGGAGGCGTACACGTACGTCTTCGACGGCCAGCTCGGCTACCTCGACTACGGCCTCGCCGACGCCGGGCTCCTGCCCTTCGTCGCGGGCGCCGCGGCATGGCACGCGAACGCCGACGAGACGAGCCTCATCGACTACTCGATGCAGTTCAAGAAGGATGCGCAGGACGCCCTGTACGCACCGGACCCCTACCGCGCGAGCGACCACGACGCCGTCGTGATCGGCCTCGCGTGGGAGGCCGTCGTGCCCGAGCCCGCCGTGGTCGAGGACTACGCCGGCACCGATCGCTACGAGTCGAACGTCGCGGTCTCGCGGGCGCTCTTCGCGCCCGGGACCGACGTGATCATCGCGTCGGGCGCGGTCTTCGCCGACGCGCTGACCGCGGGCCCGGCGGCGGCGAGCGCCGGCGCGAGCCTGCTGCTGTCGCCGCAGGCGGCGCTGCTGCCGGTGACGCTCGACGAGCTCGAGCGCCTCCAGCCCGGCACCGTCACGATCGTCGGCGGCACGCCGTCGGTCTCGACCGCCGTCGTCGATCAGGTGATGGCTGCCGTGCCCGGCGCCGAGGTGTCGCGCATCGCGGGCAGCGACCGGTTCGAGACGGCCGCGCTCATCGCGGATCGCTACTTCGGCACGGCCGAGCACGCGTTCATCGCGAGCGGCGAGCACTTCGCCGACGCCGTCTCGGCGAGCGGCGTCGCCGCGGCGATGGGCGAGTCGCCCGTGCTGCTGACGCCGAACGACCGCACCAGCGCGTTCACGTCGGCCGCGCTCGAGAGCCTCGGCGCCACCGCCGCGACCGTGCTCGGCTCGAGCGCGACCATCTCGGACTTCACGGAGGCCCGCTACGAGACCGAGACCGGGCTCGACCTGACCCGCGTCGCCGGCACCGATCGCTACGCCACGAACGTGGCGCTCATCAGGGCGTTCATCACGCCGGTCGAGCGTCAGCCGATCGTGGTCGCCGCGGGCACCAACTTCCCCGACGCCCTCTCGGCGTCGGCGGTGGCCGGCGTGCACGGCGCGCCGGTGGTGCTCGTGCAGGGCACGTGCTCCTACCCGGTGACGAAGGGCCTCATCACGGCCTTCGACCCGGCGACGGTCTTCAACGTCGGCGGCGAGCCGACGCTGCGGCACGACGCTTGGCGCACCGACTGCTTCTGAGCGTCGCCGTGCGGTGACCCCGCGTCGCCGAGGGCCCCGGCCGAGTCTCGACTCGGCCGGGGCCCTCGGCGTCAGGAGAAGTCGCGCGAGCCGGGGCTCGGCACCTCGAAGCGGTCGAGCCGGTCGGCGAGCACCGCGATGACCCCCTCCGGAGTGCGCTGCAGCATGCCGCGCACGATGAGCGCGGGCGCGTGCCGCGCGGTCTGCCGCGAGTGCGCCCACAGGCCCTTCGAGATGATGACGTTCAGCATCCCGGTCTCGTCCTCGAGGTTCATGAACGTCACGCCCTGCGCGGTGCTCGGCCGCTGCCGGTGGGTCACGATGCCCGCCGTCTGCACCCGCCGCCCCGGCTCGGCGTGGGCGAGCCGCTCGATCGGCAGCACGCCGCGCCCGTCGAGCATCGCTCGCGCGTGCCGCACGGGGTGGTCGTCGGTCGTCACGCCCGTCGACCAGATGTCGAGCGCCACCTGCTCCTCGGCCGACAGCATCGGCAGCAGCGGCGGCTGCAGCACGAGCTGCGAGCCCTCGAGCTGGTCCTCGCGCTCGGTCGACGCGGGGCCGGCGAGCCACAGCCCCTCGCGGCGGCCGACGCCGAGCCCGTCGAGCGCGCCCGCGGTCGCGAGCGCCTCGAGCTCGCCCCGGTCGAGGTCGGCGCGACGTGCGAGGTCGTGGATGTCGCGCAGCGGCGCCGCCTGGCGCGCGGCGACGATCCGCTCGGCCGCGGCCTCCCCGATGCCGGCCACGCTCGAGAGCCCCATCCGCACGGCGAGCCCCGCGTCGCGCCGGTGGCGGCCCCGCGCCGCGAGCGACTCCGTCGCCGCGTGCGGCACGGGCGGCTGCTCGTGCTCGAGGCACGCGTCGAGGCCCGGGCGGCGCTCCCCGTGCTGTTCGAGGCTCGCGGCGGCGGCCGAGCGCACGACATCCGGCCGGAGCGTCTCGACCCCGTGCCGCAGCGCATCCCGCACGAGGGTCTGCGGCGACCAGAAGCCCATCGGCTGGCTGCGCAGCAGCCCGGCGAGGAACGCCGCCGGGTAGTGCAGCTTGAGCCACGACGACGCGTAGACGAGCTTCGCGAACGCGAGCGAGTGCGACTCGGCGAAGCCGAAGCCCGCGAACGCCTCGATCTTGCGGTAGATCGACTCAGCGGTCGCGTCGTCGACCCCGTTCGCCGCCATGCCCGCGAAGAGCTTCGCCTTGAGCGCCTCGATCCGCTCCCGCGAGCGCTTCGAGCCGATCGCGCGGCGCAGCTGGTCGGCCTCGGCGGCGTCGAAGCCGCCCACCGCGACCGACATCTGCATGAGCTGCTCCTGGAACAGCGGCACGCCGAGCGTCCGCTCGAGCACCGGCACGAGCAGCGGGTGCGGGTAGCTCACGGCCTCCTCGCCCGTGCGGCGGCGGATGTACGGATGCACCGCGCCGCCCTGGATGGGACCGGGCCGGATGAGCGCGATCTCGATGACGAGGTCGTAGAAGCAGCGGGGCTTGAGCCTCGGCAGGGTCGCCATCTGCGCGCGCGACTCGACCTGGAAGACGCCCACCGCATCCGCCTCGCACAGCATGTCGTAGACGCCGGCCTCCTCGGCCGGGATCGACGCGAGCGACCACGACTCGCCCGTGTGCTCGCGCGCGAGGTCGAGCGTGTGCGAGATCGCGCCGAGCATGCCGAGCCCGAGCAGGTCGAACTTGACGAGGCCCATCCACTCGCAGTCGTCCTTGTCCCACTGCAGCACGGTGCGGCCGGGCATGCGGGCCGGTTCGATCGGGCACACCGAGCCGACCGGCTCGTCGGTGAGCACCATGCCGCCGGAGTGGATGCCCAGGTGCCGCGGCGCGTGGAGGAACTCGGCGGCGAGGAGCGCGACGTCCTCGGGCATGTCGCCGTCGGGCCTCGAGTACGACTCGACCGACTTCGACCACGCGTTCTGCTGCCCGACGGCGTACCCGAGCGCCTTCGCGGCGTCGCGCACCGCCGACTTCGGGCGGTAGGTGATGACGTTCGCGACCTGCGCGGCGTTGCGGCGGCCGTAGCGCTCGTAGACGTGCTGGATGACCTCCTCGCGCCTGCCCGCGTCGAAGTCGATGTCGATGTCGGGCTCCTCCTCGCGCATCATCGAGATGAAGCGCTCGAACGGCAGCCGGTAACGGATCGGGTCGACGGCCGTGATGCCGAGGATGAAGCACACCGCGCTCGCGACGGCGCTGCCGCGGCCCTGGCAGAGGATGCCGCGCGAGTGGGCGAACTCGGCGATCTCGAACACGATGAGGAAGTAGCCGGCGAAGCCCTTCTGGTCGATCAGGCCGAGCTCGTGCTCGAGCCGGGCGGCGACCTCGGGGCTCGGGGCGCCGTCGGCGCCGGTGCGGTAGACGCGCGGCAGCCGCTCGGCGACGAGCGCGCGCAGCCAGCTCATCGGGGTGTGCCCCTCGGGCACCGGCACGCGCGGCAGGCGGGGGGATGCGGCACGCAGGTCGAAGGCGAGCTCGCGTCCGAGCGCGGCGGCGGTGTCGACCGCGCCCGGGAACGCCCGGAAGCGGCGCGCCATCACGCTGCCCGAGCGCAGCGACGGCACCCCGCCTGCGGGCAGCCACGCGTCGAGCTCGTCGATCGAGCGGCGCGCGCGCACCGCCGCGACCGCGTCGCCCAGCTGCTGCTGCGCGGGGCTCGCGATGTGGGCGTTCGTCGTCGCGATCACGGGCAGCCGGCGCGCCTCGGCGAGCGCGGCGAGCGCCCGGTTGCGCTCGAAGTCGCGCGGGTCGCCGATGTCGCTCAGCTCGACCGCGACGCGGTCGCGGCCGAAGAGCGACGCGAGCCGGTCGAGCTCGCGGCCCGCCGCATCCGCCCCCTCGGGCCCGCCGTCGCCGAGCGCCTGCCGCACCGCGCCCTTGCGGCAGCCCGACAGGATCATCCACTCGCCCGCGGCCGTCGCGGCGAGCTGCTCGAGGTCGAACACCGGGCGCCCCTTCTCGCCCGGCCGGCCCAGCCCGTCGGTCGCGAGGTAGCCGTCGGTGAGCGCGGTCGCGAGCGCCGTGTAGCCGGCCGGGCCGGTCGCGAGCGCGACGAGGTGGCTGCCGTCGGGATCCGGCACCCCGTTCTGCGGCGCCTCGAGCCCGATCGAGAACTCGGTGCCGAACACGGTCGGCAGGCTCGCCTCGGCAGCGGCCTCGGCGAAGCGCACGGCCCCGTAGAGGCCGTCGTGGTCGACGAGCGCGAGCGCCTCAAGGCCGAGCCTGCGCGCCTCGTTGACGAGCTCGGCCGGGCTCGCGGCGCCGTCGAGGAACGAGTAGTGGGAGTGCGCGTGCAGCTCGGCGTAGGGGGTCACCGCCCCGGGCTCGGGCACGCGGATGCGCGGTCGGCGCTCCTCGTCGAGCTCGCGCGCGTGCTGGGTCGCCTTCCCGGCGCTCACGTCGCGGTCGCTCAGGATGCCCTCGAGCTCCCACCACGGCATCCTCGGGTTGTTCCAGCCCATCGCTCACCTCCTCCCCGCTCCGGTCATCTCAACCGGGTGGGTGGTCGGCGGCGGCGATAATCGGCTCGGCGTACCACTGGCCCGGTTGAGAGGGCTTCAGGCATAGCGGCCCTCCGCGAGCCAGCTGCCGTCGGCGTGCAGCAGCACCCACGCCTCGCCCTCGCCGTCGAGGATCTGCACGCGGTGCACGACGTCGCCGAGCTCCCGGCGCCGGATCGGCCACGGCCCCGCCCACGCGACGACGCGGCGGCGGGCGGATGCGGGGGGCGAGAAGACGGCGGGGCTGCCCTGCCGCTCGTCGAGCGCCGCGGCGTCGACCGAGGCGCCCGCCGCGTCGAGCAGCCGCACCGGCAGCGGCGGCCGGAACACGAC
>NZ_JANQCH010000054.1 GCF_024723325.1 Agrococcus sp. HG114 | reverse complement strand
GCCCGCCCGCGGTCAGCGCGCTGCTCGCGGCGTGGCAGCTCGTGCCCTGCGCGGCGCTCGTCGCGGTCCTCACCTCCGTCGTGCCGCGGCGGCGCCGCGCCGCCGCCTGACCGCCGGACGCGCGGAACTTTGCGGCGGGAGCACGCATCCGTCATCTGTGGGGTACGCTCGCCCGGGACGGGAGGAGCGCGCTCTTGGACGCTCGCCGCACGCGCGGCCGGCCGGTCGCGATCGTGTGCGGCCAGGTCGCCGTGGTCGTCGTGCTCCACGCCGCCGCCACTGCCGCCGTCGTCGCGGCGAACGGGTACACGGCCGAGCGCGTGGGCCCCGTGCCCGTCTACTGGGCGGTCGTGACCCTGCTGCCGTCGCTCCTCTGGGTGGCACTCGTGGTGTGCCGCGCGGCAGCCTGGCGGCGCGCCTCGAACTTCTGGCTCGCGGGCGCGGCCGGAGTCGTGAGCATGCTCGCGTTCATCGCCGCGCTCGTGCTGCGCATCTCGCCCGTGCACCTGCCGGGCGTCGGCTTCGGCATGCTCGTCTCGTCGTGGATGCTGGCGGGCGTCGCCCTCGCGGTCGCGATCATGTCGAATGCGATCAGCCGCGCCGCCCGGCACCCCGAGGAGGGCGTGCCCGAGCCTGAGTAGGCCTCAGAGCTGCGCGCTCGCCACGAGGAAGCCGATCCAGCAGCCGGCCGCGGCGGCGATCGGGCCCGCGACCGCCCACCGCTGCTTCGTCGCCGCACCCGCGGCGCCGATCCCGTTGCCCACGAGCGTGCTCGTGAGCAGCGTCACCCAGAAGATGAGGCGCGGTCCACCGGCGTCCGCGCCGGACGACTCCGCGGCCTGCACGAGCGCGCCGTCGCCGACTGGCGCGAGCAGGAGCACGCCGAGCACGTTCGCGAACACGAGCACCCACGCGGCGAGCCGCCAGCGGTCGGCCGGCGTCCACTCGCGCTGCGGCTCGAGCTCCTCGTCGTCCCAGTCGTCGGGATCCTGACGACGCTCGGCGCCGTCGCGGTGCTCGGGGTCGACGCCGCTCACGCGCGCCTCCCGCTCGGCCGTGCCACCGCATCCGCCATCAGAAGATCATCGGCCGGTCATCGTCGAGCTCGGTCTCGAGGTCGAGATCGACGACCACGGGAACGTGGTCGCTCGGCGCGTCGCCGGAGCGCTCGTCGCGGTGGATCTCGGCGCGCGCGACGAGCTCGGCGAGCTCGGGGCTGCCGAGCACGAAGTCGATGCGCATGCCCTCGTTCTTGTTCCACCGCCCGGCCTTGTAGTCCCAGTAGGTGAAGCCGGGCGCGCGGTCGCGCACGACGTCGACGAGGCCCGCCTCGAGCAGCGCGCCGAACGCGTCGCGCTCGGGCTGCGACACGTGCGTGGCGCCGTCGAAGACGCGGATGTCCCACACATCGGTGTCGAGCGGGGCGATGTTGAAGTCGCCCATGAGCGCGAGCGGCTGCCCGCGCCACTCGTCGAGCAGACCGGTGAGCACGCGCAGCCACTCGAGCTTGTAGCCGTAGTGCGCGTGCGTGAGCTCACGGCCGTTGGGCACGTAGAGGCTCCACAGCCGCACGCCCTCGACCGTCGCCGCCATCGCGCGCGCCTCGATCACCGGGTCGCCCGTGTTCGCGTAGCCGGGCTGGCCGGGGAAGTCGCGCTCGACATCCGTCATCGGCAGCCGGGAGGCGATCGCCACCCCGTTCCACTGGCTGTGCCCGTGCGCCTGCACCTCGTAGCCCGCGGCCTCGAACGCGGCGTACGGGAACTGCTCGGTCTTGCACTTGATCTCCTGCATCGCGAGCACGTCGACGTCGCTGCGCTCGAGCCAGTCGACGATGCGGGCCGTGCGGGCGCGCACGGAGTTCACGTTCCAGGTGGCGATGCGCATGCCCCCGAGCCTAGATGGGGCGGGCGGATGGGGCAGGGCATCGGGCCCGGCCCGTCGCTGGTGCAGACTGGAGGCATGGGCACCGCGCGCGAACGCTACCTGCAGGCGCTGGACCTCTTCTCCGCCGAGGCGCGAGCCGGCGCCGACCGGCTCGGGCTCCCATCGGCGTGCACCGACTGGTCGATCGCCGACGTCATCCGCCACGTCGTGGGCGTGCAGGCCGAGCAGGGCGGGAGGGCACTGCTCGGCGGCGAGGAGCCCGAGGGGCAGCCGCGGCAGCACCGCGACCTCATGGCGCCGGGCGGCGACTTCGAGGCGATCGACCGCTGGGAGGAGCTCGCGGCGCGGCTGCGCTCCGCCGCGCTCGACGCCGCCGAGGACGACTTCGCGCAGCTGCCCATGGCGACGCTCGACCTCGCGCTGCACGCGTGGGACATCCGGTGGGCGGCCGCGCGGGTGGGGCTCGCCGGCAACCTCGAGTTCCCGAGCGACCTGCTCGAGTGGATGGAGGAGTTCCGCGAGCACGCGAGCGAGGAGGCCGTGCGCAGCCCCGGCATCTTCATGCCGGCCGTCGAGCCCCCCGCGGGCGCCACGCGCTCCGAGCGCTTCGTCGCGTGGAGCGGCCGCGACCCGCGCACCGGCTGCCTGCCGCGCGCCGACAGCGTCCCCGTCCCGACCGACGCCTCCTGATCCTCAACCGGTTCAGTGGTCGGCGGACGCGATAATCGCGTCGGCCGACCACAGAACCGGTTGAGATGCGGGCTGGGTCGTAGATTGGTCGGGTGAACTCGCGCGAACGACTCATCCAGCTCATCCGCGACGAGGCCGTCTTCCACGGCGACTTCGTGCTCACGAGCGGCAAGCGCGCGAGCTACTACATCGACCTGCGGAAGCTCTCGCTCGACCACCGCGCGGCCCCGCTCATCGGCGACGTGCTGCTCGACCTCATCGCCGACATCCCCGACGTCGCCGCGGTCGGCGGGCTCACGATGGGCGCCGACCCGCTCGCGAACGCGGTGCTGCATCGCGGCCTCGCCCGCGGGCTCGAGGTGGATGCGTTCGTCGTGCGCAAGGAGCCGAAGGACCACGGCCGCGGCCGCCAGATCGAGGGACCGGAGCTCGCGGGCAAGCGCGTCGTCGTGCTCGAGGACACCTCCACGACGGGCGGCAGCCCGCTCAAGGCGATCGAGGCGCTGCGCAAGGTCGGCGCCGAGCCGGTCGCGGTCGCGGTGATCGTCGACCGCGCGACGGGGGCGCAGGCGGCCATCGAGGCGGCCGGGGTCGAGTACCGAGCCGCGATCACGCTCGACGACCTCGGGCTCCAACCGCAGTAGCGCGCTGGAGCTGGAAGCGGAGGCCCTTCCGGGCCTCCGCCGCGACGCCAGCGCCGACGGCCGTCTCGGCCGTCGGTCTCCGCTGGAGCTGAAGCAGGGGCCATCTCTGGCCTCCGCCGCGACGCCAGCGCCGACGGCCGTCCCATCCGTCATCTGCGATCCGCGATCGGTGCGACACTTGGCTGTCTGATAAGCCGCGGATGAAGGGACGGCCACGTGGGCGGAGTGCTGATCGGCTTCGGCATCATCGGCTCCGTCATCCTCGTCGGCTGGCTCCTCGCGCGCTTCGGCATCGTGGACCAGGAGGGGCGGCTCGTGCTCAATCGCACGAGCTTCTTCGCCGCAAGCCCGGCGCTGCTCTTCACCGTGCTCTCGAAGGCCGACGTCGGCCTCCTGTTCTCGAGCGTCCTGGCCGTCGCGCTCCTCGCGTTCCTCTCCGTCGCCCTCATCTACGCGGTCGTGGCCCGCATCTGGTTCACCCGCGATCCGAGCCGCATCGCCCTCGCCGCGACCGCGACCGGCTACTCGAACGTCAACAACATCGGCCTGCCGGTCGCGATCTACGTGATCGGCGACGCCGGCTTCGTCGGGCCCATGCTGCTGCTCCAGCTGCTCGTGCTCGCTCCCGCCCTGCTCGCGATGCTCGACATCCTCACCTCGGGCCGCGCGTCCGTCGCTCGCATCCTCACGCAGCCCCTGCGGAACCCCATGCTCATCGCGGCAGGGCTCGGCGCCCTGGTCTCGGCGCTCGAGATCGAGCTGCCCGCGCCGGTGCTCGCACCGCTCGAGATCCTCGGCGGCGCGGCCGTGCCGCTCATGCTGCTCGCGTTCGGCGTCTCCCTCGGCGGCGACCGCCCGCTGCAGCCGGGCACGGGGCGCAAGGAGGTCGCGCTCGCCGTGCTGCTGAAGTCGCTCGCGATGCCGGCGATCGCGTACGCGCTCGCTCGGTTCGCCTTCGGCCTCGACGAGCAGCTCGTCTACGCATGCACGGTGATGGCTGCGCTGCCGACCGCGCAGAACATGTATCAGTACGCGCTGCGCTACGACCGGGCGACGGTCATCACGCGCGACATCGTGCTCGTCACGACGCTGCTGTCCCTGCCCGTGATGCTGCTGATCGCCTGGTTGCTCGCGCCGACCTAGGCCCCATCGCCCGCTCGCGGTCGCGAGCTCCACCTCGTCGCACAGGCCGGGCTACGGGGAGCGGGGAATCGGATGCGCGATCCGGTGGTTGTCCGTGTCGTTGGATCTTGAAGGAGCGGGGGTGAGGATGGTCGAGCAGCTTGGTGAGCGGCGCGCGACCATCGTCGTCATCGGCGCAGGGCAGGCCGGGCTCTCGGCGGGCTACCACCTGCAGCGTCGCGGCTTTGCGAGCGCGCTCGACGAACCGGGCGGCCCGCGCACGTTCGTCGTGCTCGACGCGGACGCTGCTCCGGGCGGTGCGTGGCAGCACCGCTGGGAGTCGCTGCACATGGCCACCGTCAACGGCATCTTCGACCTGCCCGGCTTCCCGCAGCCGCCGATCGACCCCGACGAGCCGAGCCGGACCGCGGTGCCGCGCTACTTCGCCGCGTTCGAGCGCGCGATGGAGCTGCCCATCCTCCGCCCCGCCGCGGTGGCCGGCGTGCACCGCGCAGACGACGACCCGCACGGCGAGCTGCTCGTCGAAAGCGACGCGGGGCTCTGGCGCGCCCGAGCCGTCATCAACGCCACGGGCACGTGGAACAACCCGGTGCTCCCGCACTACCCCGGCGCGGAGACCTTCGCGGGTCGGCAGCTGCACACGCGCGACTACGTCGCGGCGAGCGAGTTCGCCGGCCGGCGCGTCGCGGTCGTGGGCGGCGGCATCTCGGCGGTGCAGCAGCTCGAGGAGCTCTCTCGGGCGGCCGAGACGCGCTGGTACACGCGGCGTGAGCCCGTCTTCCTCGACGGCGAGTTCACGCCCGAGGTGACGGGTCGGCACGTCATCGAGCAGGTCACGGCGGATGCGGAGGCGGGCAGGCCCACCGGCAGCGTCGTGTCGTACACAGGGCTGCTCTGGACGCCCTACGCACGCGCGGCCCAGGCCCGCGGCGCGCTCGAGCGGCGCCCGATGTTCACCGCGATCGAGCCGCACGGCGTGCGCGAGGCCGACGGCACCCTCACGACGGTCGACGCGATCCTCTGGGCGACCGGGTTCAAGGCCGATCTGGCGCACCTCGAGGGCCTCGGGCTGCGGAACGAGCAGGGTGCCGTGCAGGTGCGCGGCACCCGGGCCGTGGCCGACCCACGGGTGCACCTGATCGGATTCGGCCCGAGCCAGTCGACCGTCGGCGCCAACCGCGCGGGCCGGGCCGCGGCGGCCGAGCTCGACCGCCTGCTCGCGGGCCCGGAGCGCAGCGCGCTCGCGGGCTCCGCGATGCGCGCGTCGGCGTAGCGTGGTCGCGTGGACCTCGCCGACCGCCTGCTGAAGCCGCCACCGCGCATCGTCGCGGGGCAGGCGGGCACCGGCTGGCTCGGCCTCATCACGTCGTGGGTCGCGATGGGCTACGGCGCGACCGCCGCCGCGAAGGCCGGCGCACTGCTCATCTCGTACGACGACGACGGTGCGTGCGGCATCCACTCCGCGACGACCTGCCAGGTCGCCGGCTGGGGCGGCCTGCTCATGGGGGTCGTCGTGCTCGCGGTCGCCGCGCTGCTCGGCATCGTCGTCGCCCGCGGCTTCGGGCCGCCGACGACGTGGTGGGTGCTGCCCGTCATGCTGGGCGCCCTCGCGCTCGCGCCGTTCCAGGCGGCCGAGGGAGCGAGCATCGCGTGGGGCTGGCTGCTCGTCTCGGCCGCCGCGGCAGTCGCCGCGCTCGGACTCGCCGCGCTCGTCGTCCGCCGCGGCCGCGCCGGGCTGTTCGGCTGGATCCGGCTCGACGGGCTCGACGCGCGCGAGGTCCCGCATCGCGGCGTCGACCAGCTCGTCGCCCCCGCGGCGCTCGCGGCGGCGGTGGTCGGCGGCTCGTTCGCCGCCCACGTGCTGCGCCTCCTCGCGGAGGGCTGAGCGGAGCGCTCAGACGTCGGCCCGCGGCTCGTCGAGCTCCGACTCGGCCGGGCGCTCGTCGACGAGCTCGAACACGCCCTCGAGCATCTCGTCCGGGCGGAACGGGTAGGTCTCGACGAGCGATCGGTCCGAGATCCCCGTCATCACGAGCACGGTGTGGAGGCCCGCCTCCATCCCGGCGACGATGTCGGTGTCCATGCGATCGCCGATCATGCCCGTGACCTCCGAGTGCGCCCCGATCTTGTTGAGCGCCGATCGGAACATCATCGGGTTCGGCTTGCCGACGATGTAGGGCACGCGTCCCGTCGCCTTCGTGATGAGCGCGTTGATCGCCCCGGTCGCGGGCAGGATCCCGGCCTCGCTCGGCCCCGTCGCATCCGGATTGGTCGAGATGAAGCGAGCGCCGGCAGCGATCAGCCTGATCGCCTTCGTGATCGCCTCGAACGAGTACGACCTGGTCTCGCCGACGACGACGTAGTCCGGATCGACGTCGGTCATGGTGAAGCCCGCCTCGTGCAGCGCGGTGATGAGCCCCGCCTCGCCGATCACGTAGGCCGAGCCGCCCGGCATCTGGTCGTGCAGGAAGTCGGCGGTCGCGAGTGCGCTCGTCCAGATCCGCTCCTCCGGGACGACGAGACCGGATGCGCGCAGCCGCGCTGAGAGGTCACGGGGCGTGAAGATCGAGTTGTTCGTGAGCACGAGGAACTCGACGCCGCGATCCTGCCACTGCTCGAGCAGCGCCTGCGCACCGGGCAGCGGGTGCTCCTCCTTGACGAGCACGCCGTCCATGTCGGTCAGCCAGCACTCGATGTCTCCCCTGGTGCGCATGGCCCGAGGCTACGCCGCCCAGGTTTCGCGCGGATGAACCGGGCGGGCCGGGGAGCCGTGCGCAAGGCATCGCCCACCGCTCGCTTCACGTTCCTGCAGGATCGAAGCACCCTTGCCGGAAACTGAGGCTGGCTCGTCGTCTCCTGAGCCTCCCTCGACCGACGCTCAGAACGGCTTCAGGCAAGGGCGACGGTGGGCTGAGGTCTGCTCAATACGTTGCGAGGCATCCCCAGAACCGGGGCCCGCGACCTCGGCGCATCCGCTGCTCGCGACGCTCCGCCTCTGCTCGTCCTGTCACGAAGGTCGTCAGCCATGCACTCGCGCACGCCAGCACGTCGCCGCTCGCCTCGCGTCGTCGTCGCCGTCATCGCTGCCGCCGCCATGCTCGGCGCACCGATGCTCACGCCCACGGCCAGCTGGGCGGCGGACGATGCCGCCGCTCCTCCCGCAGCGCACGAGACCGCCTCCGTCAGCCTGGCTGCGGCAGCTCCTGAGCAGCAGACCGGACCCGTCGTCGGCCCGACTGCGCCCGCGGCCCCTGCGCCGCAGCCGACGCCGGCCGAACCCCCCGCGACCGAGCCGGTCGTCGAGCCTCGACCGGAGCCGTCGGTCGACCCCGTGCCTCCCGCGGAGGCCGCGCCGACGGAGCCCGCTCCGGCACCTGCACCCACCGAGGGCTCGGGCGACGCGGCCGAGCCGGTCGCAGAGCCACCGCTCGGTGCGCCGACCGATCCCGTGCCCACCCCCGAGAGCGAGGGCTCGCCGCAGCCCGAGGACGACGGTGCAGCACCGTCCGAGCCACGGGTCGTGGCCGAGCAGCTCGCGCCCGCCGCGATCGCGCCGATGGCGGCGGCGCTCACGTGTCGTCCGGGCGACGTGTTCTCCGTCTCGGTCGACGGTTCGCTGAACTACATCGTGCCGAGCGGCAACTCCGTCGCCGTCACCTCGATCATCCCCCCGAGCGCGACGCGCACGGGTGTCGATGGCCTCGCGCTCATGCCGAACGCGTCGGCGGCGTACGCGTTCCAGACGAGCGCCGACGGCATCGCGAACATCCTCGTCTACCAGTCCGGCGCAGCCGACTGGGCGAACGTGCCCTCGGGCTTCCTCGATGGCAGCAGCCAGCGGCTCGTCGCCGGGGCGATCAATCCCACCGACGGTGGCTACTACGTCGGCGGTTTCCACGCTGCCGCGAACAAGCGGCTGGTGTTCAACCTGTACCGCGTCGACGTGAGCAGCGGAGCCGTCGCGTCCGTGGGCTGGGCGGAGGCCGGAACGGACACCGCGGCGCTCAACGGCGACATGGCGTTCGACGGCGCAGGCAACCTGTACATCATCCGCGGCACGCAGGCCATCGATCGCTACGTGATCACCGCCCAGGAGCTCGCGGGGGGCGGCGAGATGTCGGCGCAGATGACGCCGGGAGCCGCGACGGGGCAGCCCGGCGGCAGCGGGCTCGCGTTCGACGACTCGGGCGCCGTGTTCATCAGCAACGCGACGCACCTGCGGGGCTACAACCCGCAGACCTGGAGCCAGGAGGGCGGCAACAACCCCATCCCCGGCGCCGCCATGACCGACCTCGCCGGGTGCACCTCGCCGACGACCCTCACCGTCCGCAAGGACGTGGTGGCTCGCATCTACCCCTCCGACCAGTTCGTGCTCAGGGCGGTCGGCGGCGGTGCGACCCGTCAGACCGCGACGAGCGGCGCCGAGACAGGCCTCCAGGCCGTGCAGCTCGGACCGATCCCCGTCCTCACCGGCTCGACCCACACCATCTCCGAGACGATGGCAGCCGGCTCCACGAGCGCGCTCGGCCACTACGCGAGCGGGTACGCGTGCACCGTGTCGGGTGCCGCCGGCGCGTCCGGGAACGCCACCTCCGCGAGCATCGCCGTCCCAGCGGCGACCGGCGCGAGCGTCGTCTGCACCTTCCGGAACGCGCCGCTCATGGGTGCCGTGACGACCGTGACCATCTCGAAGCTCGTCGAGGCGGCAGACGGCGGTCGTACCCCGGCGGCCGACTGGCGGATGAGCGCGGCCATCAGCGCGTCGTCCGGCACGGTCTCGTCCACGCAGCCTCCGGTGCAGTCGACCGGCGCCGACGGCACCGCCCGGTGGACCGTGAGCCACGGCAGCACGTCGTCGCTCGCGAGGATCGCCGTCAGCGAGCAGCAGCGGCAGGGCTACGCCTTCGTCGAGGGCGCCTGCTCCGTCACCTCGCTCGCCGGCGCGCGGTCCACGGTGCCGCTCAGCGCCGCGGGTGCCGTCCTCGACGGCGTCGCACCGGGCTCGCTCGTCGAGTGCACGTTCGTGAACCGGCCGGAGCCGACGCGGCTCTCGCTCGTCAACCAGGTCACCGGCGGTGCCGCCGTCGACGCGTGGGCCCTCTCCGCGACGCCGACCGGCGGTGCGGCGCTCGCCTTCGAATCCGGCGTCATGCGGGACGTGGCACCCGGCGTCTACGCGCTCGCTGCGACCGGAGGTCCGGCGCAGTACGAGGTGGGGCAGTGGAGCTGCCTCGACCATCGCGGCGAGAGCGTCGCGGTGACCGACGCCGCGATCACCGTCGCGCTCGGCTCACAGGTGACGTGCACGATCACGCACGCGACCGCGCACCTCGTGCTCCTCAAGCACATCGACGAGACGATGGCCGGCAACCTGCGGCCCGAGCACTTCGACCTCACCGCGACTCCGGTCGACGCGTCACTCGGGCTCGAAGCGGAGACCGTCCACGGCGCCGAGCTCGCGTCGACCGCGAACACCGTCGAGGTGCGGCCCGGCGCCGCCTACGCGCTCTCCGAGTCGAGCACCTACGCCTACCTGCACCTGCAGCTGCAGCGCCTCGACGGCGACCGCTGGGTCGACGTCGCGAGCGAGATCCTCGCACCGGCAGCCGGCCAGACAGCCACCTACCGCTTCGTCAACGCCGCGCCGCCGGCGCTCGCCCTGCCGCTCACCGGCGGCCTCGGCGCCGACGCCTACCTCGCCGCCGGCCTCGTGCTGCTGACGCTCGCGACTGCGGCAGCCGGGGTGCGGATGCGCCGCGGCTGGCGGGCGAGGCGGCTCGCGTGACGCGCATCCCATCCCGCCAGCTCTCCCTGTCCCTCCGAACCACTGCACCATCGAAAGGAAGTGCCGCCATGGCATCGACGAAGAAGGGCCTGACGGCGCGAGTCGCCGCAGGCTTCGGAGCGGTCGCGCTCGCGACCCTCACCGCGCTCGGCGGGGCCCTGCCCGCCTCCGCCGCCCCGAACATCGACGCCGACGCGCGCGGCTCGATCCACATCCACAAGCTCGAGCAGCCGGTCGGGGCCGGCAGCGTCGGCACGGGCCGCCCGCTCGACGCGAGCGTCATCACGAGCGCCGCCGTGCCCGGTGTCGACTTCACCGTCACGCAGGTGACGAGCCTCGACGTGCTCGACAACGGCACGTGGGCGGCGCTCGGCGCCGGCCTCGACGGCCGCGCCGTCGTCGACGACGCCGCCGACTACACGTTCGGCACCCCGATCACCGGCACGACCGGCGACGACGGCCTCGTCGAGTTCCTCGACCTGCCGGTGGGCGTGTACCTCGTGCAGGAGGATGTGCCGGCCCCCAGCGTCGAGGGCCCCAACGTCGTCATCCAGCCGGCGCCGTTCCTCGTCGTCCTCCCGCAGGCCGACGAGCAGACCGGCGACTGGTTCTACGACGTCCACGTCTACCCGAAGAACACCACCGCCCTCGCGACGAAGACCGTCGCGGACGCCGACCACCAGGTGCTCGGCACCGCGGTCGAGTGGACGATCGGCTCGACCGCGCCCGTGCCGTCGCAGGGCACGTCACTCGACAGCTACGCCGTCACCGACGCGCTCGCCGCCGAGCTCGACTACGTCGAGGGCTCGGTCGAGGTGCGCGTCGCCGGCACCGCGCTCGTCGCGACCGACGACTACGAGGTCGCCGCGCCCGCAGGTGCTGGCGGCACGCTCACGGTGACCTTCACCGCCGACGGTCGCGCGGCGCTCCTCGCCAACCCCGGCGCGGAGGTGACGCTCTCGTTCGACACGCTCGTCGTCGGCATCGGCTCGGGCACCATCGCGAACACGGGTGCCGTCGTGATCAACGGCACCTCGGTGCCGACGAGCACGGCCAGCGACTCGTGGGGCGCGGTCGAGCTCTTCAAGCACGACGCCGCCGACCGGGGCCTCGAGGGCGCGGTCTTCGAGCTGCGCGACGGCTCGGGCGCGCCGATGCTCGACGCCGCGAACCAGCCGATCCGCTACACGAGCGACGAGGACGGCATGATCCGGATCGCCGGCCTGCGCACGGACGGCCAGACCGCGCTCGGCTACCAGCTCGTCGAGATCACCGCGCCCAGCGGCTACATCCTGCCGACCGACGAGGCCGACCGGGTGCACGCCTTCTCGGTCGCACCGGGCGCACCCGCCGGCATCGAGGTGAGCGTCGAGAACGAGCAGGTGCCCGCCTACGCCCTCCCGATCACCGGTGGCAGCGGCCAGGCCGCGTTCATGATCGGCGGCGCCGGCCTCATCCTCGGCGCCCTCGGCTTCGTGCTCACGCGCCGCCGTCGGGCCGCAGCCGAGGCCTGATCCACCCACGAGCCCCGCGGCGGAGGACCTCTGCCGCGGGGCTCGTCCCATCCGAGGAGCCACCGTGACGGCTGTCGTCGCACCCCCAGCCCTGCGACCCGCGCCTCCGGCCCGGCCCGATGCGCGGCGGCGAGCGGCGAGCCGCACGTCGCTCGTCGCAGCGATCATGGTCATGGCCGGCGTCGCGTCGCTGCTCTACCCGACGATCGCGGGCTGGTTCTCGCAGCTCCAGCAGTCGCAGCGCGTCGACGCGTACGCCGAGGTGATGACCGAGCTCGGCCCCGTCGGCCGCCTCGACGAGCTCGACGCGGCTCGCGCCTACAACGCGACCCTCGCGGGCGGCGCCCTCATCGACCCGTACGGCCGCACGCCGCTCAGCGAGCAGCAGGCGATCGTCGCCGCCTACGAGGAGCAGCTCGACCTCGGGCCCGCCGACGTCATGGCGCGCATCCGCATCCCCGCCATCGCGGTCGACCTGCCCGTCTACCACGGCACCGACGAGGCGACCCTGCGCCGCGGGATCGGCCACCTGCTCGGCTCCGCGCTCCCGGTCGGCGGTCCCGGTACGCACAGCGTGCTCACCGGCCACCGCGGCCTGCCGGAGTCGGTGCTCTTCAGCGACCTCGACCGGCTGGCGGTCGGCGACACCTTCGAGATCGAGGTGTACGGCGAGGTGCTCGCCTACGCGGTGCGCGACGTGCGGGTCATCGAGCCCGGCGACACCGACCTGCTCATGCCCGAGGCGGGTCGCGACCTCGTGAGCCTCGTCACGTGCACGCCGCTCGGCATCAACAGCCACCGCATCATCGTCACAGGGGAGCGCGTCCCCGCCCCCGAGCCCGAGGCGGCAGCAGCGGCGACGATGCCCGAGATCCCGGGTCCCCCGTGGTGGGCGGTCGCCCTCGCCTGCGGCTGGGCGGTCGCGGCCGGCGGGCGCAGCCTGAGCGCGCGTGCCCGCCCGGCCCGGGCCGGGGCATCCGCCACACGGGTCGGGCCCGCGCCCGCGCGGCCCGAGCAGTCGGGCACCGGGCCGTACGTGCTCCTCTGAGCGCGCCCTAGCCTGGAGGGCGTGGCGCACGACGACGAACCCCGGCTCGAGGTGGGCGTCGAGCCGTGGCCCGGGGAGTGGCCGGCCGACGAGCGCTACGACCCCGAGCTGCTCGCCGAGGGCGATCGCCGCAACGTCGTCGACCGCTACCGCTACTGGCGGCTCGACGCGATCGTCGCCGATCTCGAGACCCGCCGCCACGGCTTCCACGTGGCGATCGAGAACTGGCAGCACGACCTCAACATCGGCTCGATCGTGCGCACCGCGAACGCGTTCGCGGCATCCGCCGTGCACATCATCGGCAAGCGGCGGTGGAACCGCCGCGGCGCGATGGTGACCGACCGCTACCAGCGCATCGAGCACCACGAGACGACGGATGCGTTCGCGGACTGGGCGAGGGACGCGGGCCTGGTGGTCGTGGCCGTCGACAACACCGAGGGCTCCGTGCCCGTCGATGCGGCCCCGCTGCCCGAGCGCTGCGTGCTGCTGTTCGGGCAGGAGGGGCCGGGGCTCACGGAGGCGGCGATGGCGGCCGCGGAGCGCCACGTGCAGATCCGCCAGTTCGGCTCGACCCGCTCGATCAACGCGGCGGCGGCGGCCGCGATCGTGATGCACGAGTGGGTGCGGGTGCACGCGCCCGCGCACCCTCCGTCCGTCGAGTAGGGCCGCAGGCCCGTATCGAGACGGCACCGGGTGGTCTCGATGCGCGCCTTCGGCGCTACTCGGCCGGCGCGGGCGAGTACGGGGCTGGCGGCTCCGGCTGGCAGCGGGGGCACCACTGCACCTGGCGCAGCATGCCGTCCTCCATGCCGAGCATCGCGTCGCGGATGCGGGTGCCGCACCGCAGGCACGGCTGGCCGCCGCGGCCGTAGACCCACGTGCGCCGCCCGCGGCGCGTGTCGCCCGTGAACGTGCGCTCGGTGCGGTCGCGGTTCGCAAGCATGAGCCGGCGCGCGAGCGCGACCATCGGCTCGACGTCGACCTCGCCGATCGGCGTCGCCGGGTGCACCCCGCGCAGGAAGCACAGCTCGCCGCGGAAGACGTTGCCGAGCCCCGCGATCGCCGTCTGGTCGAGGAGCGCGACGCCCACCGGCACCCCGGTCGCGCGCAGCCGCCTGGCGGCCTCGGCCGCATCCGCCTCGCCCCACTCGGGCGCGAGCAGGTCGGGGCCCAGGTGGGCGACCGCATCCCAGTCGCGCTCGCGAGGCAGCAGCTCGAGCACCGGCAGGGCGGAGCCGACGATGTCGTGGTCGGCGGTCGTGAGCACGACGCGGATGGTGTGGGCCGGCACGGGCGCGCGGCGGCCGTGCTCGAGCACGTGCCAGAGCCCATCCATGCCGGCGTGCGAGTGGATGGTGTGCCGCTCGCCGCGCATGAGGAGGTGCTTGCCGACCGAGCGCACCTCGTCGATGCGCTCGCCCGAGAGATCGGCGGTCGCGAGCGCGGGCACGCGGAAGTCGGTGCGCTCGAGCACCTGCCCCGCCATCGCCTGCCCGAGCCGCACCGCTGCCCGGTAGATCGTGTCGCCCTCGGGCATCAGCGCCTCCGAGGCATCAGTGGCCGATCCGGAACCCGCGCGGCGTGCGGCGCAGCCCCGCCCGCTCGAGGAGCGCCGCGACGTCGGGCTCGAGCGACGAGCGGCCGTCGACCGTCTCGATCACGCGGCGCCGCCCGCCCTGCCGCACCACCGCATCCGCCATGCTCTCGAGGGCGCGCACGAGCACCGCCTCGTCGTCGCTGAAGGTCAGCAGCGAGCGGCCGCCGCGCTCGAGGTGCAGCACGCAGCGCCCCGACGCGATCGTCGTGAGCGCCCCGACGCGGCGGGTGGGCCGGTGCTCGCCGCGCGCCTCCGGCCACGGCAGCGCCGCCCCGAAGGGGTTCGCGGGGTCGACCGCGGGCACGGTCGCCACCGCCTCGCTCACCCCGCCCGACTGCCGCGCGCGCAGCGCGTCGACGACCGGGCCGTCGGCGAACTGCGCCGCGCCGAGCCCGTCGACGAAGTAGCCGCGGCGGGTGTGGCCGGCCTCCTCGAACGCCTTGAGCACCTGGTACACCCCGTGGAAGCCGCCCGGCACGTCCTCGGCGACCACGCTCCCGCGCGTGACGACCCCGTAGCGCGCGAGCAGCGCATCCGCCACCTGCGCCGCGCGCTCGGTCGACGAGCCGGCCGGCTTCGACGCGAGCGTCCAGCGCCCGCCGAGCGTCGGCAGCAGCGCGTCCGGGCGCATCGGCCGCGCC
>NZ_JANQCH010000053.1 GCF_024723325.1 Agrococcus sp. HG114 | reverse complement strand
CAGCGCCCCGACGCTCGCGTGGCTCGCGGCGCTGCTGCTCGCCCCGGCGGCAGCGGAGAGCCTCCCGCTCGGGCCGATGCTCGCCGAGTCCGCCCTCGCGCTCTCGGCGGCGGTCCTGCTCGCCCGCGCGGCCGCCCCCGCTGCGGCGAGGCCGCTGCCGACGATGCTCGCGCTCCTCGCCTCGTCGGCGGTCGTCGCGACGGTCACGACCGCCGCGCTCGCCGGCACGCATGCGGGGCGCTTCGCCGTCGCGCACGGCGAGCACGGCGCGCCGGCTCCGGCCGCTCCCCCGCTCGACGTCGACGAGCACGGCGGGCACTGAGCTTCCAGCCCGGGCGGGCGTCAGGCCGGCTGCGGGGCGCGGTCGGCCGCGACCGTGCGGTCGATCGTCACCTGGCCGAGCACGCGGGTGCCGAGGTAGAGCACCGCCGACTGGCCGGTCGCGACGCCCGTGAGCGGCGCGACGGGGTCGATCACGAGCTCGTCCCCCTCGAGCTGCGCCCGCGCGGGCACGGGGTCGGCGTGGGCGCGGATCTGCACCTCGACGTCGATGCCTGCGGCGAGGCCCGGATGCGCGGCGCCCGCATGGGAGACGCGGGTGCCGGCCAGGCGCGCCACGGCGAGCGCCTCCTTCGGGCCGACGACGATCTGCCGCGACGAGGGCTTGACCTCGAGCACGAACCGCGGTCGGCCGTCGGGCGAGGGCACGCCGAGCGAGAGGCCTCGGCGCTGCCCGACCGTGTAGCCGTGGACGCCCTCGTGGGTGCCGACGACCGCGCCGTCGCGATCGACGATCTCGCCCGGTGCCGTGCCGAGCCGCTCGGCGAGGAAGCCGCGGGTGTCGCCGTCCGGGATGAAGCAGATGTCGTGGCTGTCGGGCTTCTGCGCGAGCAGGAAGCCGCGCTCCGCGGCCTCGGCACGGACCTCGGCCTTCGTGGGGGTGTCGGCGAGCGGGAACCAGCAGTGCTCGAGCTGCTCGCCCGTGAGCACTCCCAGCACGTACGACTGGTCCTTCGCCCAGTCAGCCGCGCGGTGCAGCTCCGGCCCCGCCGGGCCGTGCTCGACGCGCGCGTAGTGCCCCGTGACGACGCGGTCGAACCCGAGGCCGATCGCGCGGTCGAGCAGCGCCTCGAACTTGATCCGCTCGTTGCAGCGCAAGCACGGGTTGGGGGTGCGACCGGCGGCGTACTCGTCGACGAAGTCCTGCACGACGGCGTCGGCGAAGCGCTCCGAGAAGTCCCACACGTAGAACGGGATGCCGAGCCGGTCGGCGACCCGGCGCGCATCCATCGCGTCCTCGACGGTGCAGCAGCCGCGGCTGCCGGTGCGGAGCGTGCCCGGCATGCGGCTGAGCGCGAGGTGCACGCCGACGACCTCGTGACCGGCGTCGACGGCGCGCGCGGCGGCGACGGCGGAGTCGACCCCGCCCGACATCGCAGCCAGCACCTTCATGGCCTCCAGGCTACCGAGCACCAGCCATCCCCCGGGCGGAGGTGCCAGGCTGGCGCCGTGACCGCAGCGGCAGATCCGCCCACCGTCTCGGTGGTGATCCCCGTGCGCGACGACGCGACCGCGCTCGCGCGCTGCCTCGCGCGGCTCGCGGCGCAGACGGTGGCTCCGCTCGAGGTCGTGGTCGTCGACAACGGCAGCGGCGACGGCTCGGGCGGCGTCGCGCGCGCTGCGGGCGCGAGGGTCGTGCTCGAGCCGCGCCGCGGGATCCCTGCCGCGGCCGCCGCGGGCTACGACGCCGCCCGCGGCGACGTCATCGCGCGGTGCGACGCCGACTCGCTCGTGCCGACGGACTGGATCGAGCGCATCCGCACCGCCTTCGCCGACGACGAGCAGCTCGACGGGCTCACGGGCCCCGGCAGCTTCACCGACGTGCCGCGGCCATGGCGAGGCGCCGCGAGCCTCGCCTACGCGATCGGCGCGTTCGGCGCGAGCGGCGCCGCGATCGCGAACGTGCCGCTGTGGGGCTCGAACATGGCGGTGCGCCGCTCGGCGTGGCAGGCGGTCGCCGCGCAGGTCGAGCGCCTCGACCCGCGCGTGCACGACGACATCGACCTCTCGATGCGGCTCGGACCGCGCGCCCGGGTGCGCTTCGACCCGCGGCTGCGCGTCGAGGCCGAGGGACGGATCTTCCGCAGCCGACAGGCGACGGCCGACCGGCTCGCGATGGCGATGCGCACGTTCCGGCGCAACTGGGCGATCGACGGCTCGGCCGGGCGCCGCTGGCTGCACCGCTTCGCCGGGCGCGGCCTGCGCGAGCCCGAGACCCAGCGGTGAGCTGGCTCGAGGGCCAAGGCCGCTGGCTGCCGACCGACGCGCTGCGCATCGCGGTCGCCGCCTCGGTGCCGGGCGCCTGGGCGGTCGCGGGGGGCCCGGCCGCGGCAGCGATGCTGCTCGCGCTCGGCGGCACGATGGCACTGCGGTTCGCGCGCATGAGCACGGCCGCCGACGCCGTCTCGCAGGTCGTGCTCGCAGCCGCCGCCTGGTTCGCGGCGCTCGGGGCCTACCAGCTCGTGCCGGGCCTCGACCTCGCCGCGCACCTCGCGACCGGCGCGGTGCTCGCGCTCCTCGCCCGCACGCTCCTGCTGCGCGCTCACCTCGTGCCTGGTGGCGCCGACGGCGCCGCGGCCCGCGTGCTGCACGTCACGACCGCGGTCGCGACGCTCGGACTCCTGTGGGAGCTCGGCGAGTGGGCGGGCCACGCGCTCATCGCGCCCGGCATCGGCGTCGGCTACGAGGACACGCTCACCGACCTGGTCGCCGACGCGGCCGGTGGGCTCATCGCGGCGCTCGCGTCGGAGGCGTCAGCCCGGCGCGCCCGAATGCGACGCGGCGGCAGCGTCGATCCACGCCCCTAGCCGGGCTCGACCATCGCGCGTCGCGACCGCCCCGCGGGCGCGCGGAGCGGTCCCGTGCAGGGCACTCGGCCCTAGAGCCGTCGAGCGCGCTCGACCGCGGGCGGCAGCGCCGCGAGCAGCGCCTCGACCTCGGCCTCGGTCGTCGTGCGCCCGAGTGAGAGGCGCAGCGGCGCCGCGCCCTCGACCCCGCACGCGCGCACGACGTGCGACTCCCGCGCGACCCCCGCCGAGCAGGCCGAGCCGTTCGAGACGGCGAAGCCGGCCTCGTCGAGCAGGAACTGCAGCGCCTCGCCGCTCGCGCCCTCGACGACGAGGTGCGCGATGTGCGGCAGCCGCTCCTCTGCCGCGAGCAGGCGGACGCCGGGGAGCGTCGCGGCGAGGGCGAGGATGCGCGTGGTCAGCTCGTGCAGGCGCGTCGCCTCGGCGTCGAGCTCGGCGAGCGCCTCCTCCGCGGCGAGCGCGAACAGCGACGCCCCGAGCGCGTCCTGCGTGCCGGAGCGCAGCCCGCGCTGCTGACCGCCGCCGTGGTGCAGCGCCTGCAGCCGCGCATCCCGGCGCACGACGAGCGCGCCGACGCCGTGCGGTCCGCCGATCTTGTGGCTCGCGACGCTCATGAGCGCGGCCCCCGTCTCCGCGAAGCGCAGCGGCACGTGCCCGAACGCGCCCACGGCGTCGAGGTGCAGCGGCACGCCCGCGCGCGCCGACGCATCCGCGACCGCACCGACGGGCTGCAGCGAGCCGACCTCGTTGCTCGCCACGAGCATCGTCGCGACGGCGGCGCCGCCCGTCGCGAGCGCCGCCCCGAACGCGTCGGCGTCGGTCACCGCGTGCGCGTCGACGCCCACCCAGCGGGCCTCCGCGCCCTGCGCCTCGAGCCACGCGACCGCGTCGAGGGTCGCGTGGTGCTCGGCGACGGGCACGACGATCGCGGTGCCGCGGCCCTCGTCGCGGGCCGCCCACCACGAGCCCTTGAGCGCGAGGTTGATCGACTCGGTGCCGCCCGAGGTGAGCACGACCTCGGTCGGGTGCGCGCCGAGCGCGCCGGCGAGCCGCTCGCGGGCGTCCTCGAGCACGGCCCGGGCGCGCTGCCCGGCGCGGTGCGTCGACGCGGGGTTCGCGAGCGGCTCGGCATCGGCGAGGGCCTGCCGCACCGACTCGCGCATCGGCGTCGCCGCCGCGTGATCGAACTCGTGCACGCTCCCCTACCCTAGAGCGCGTGACGTCTGGCGGGGGGTTCGTGCGGGGCATCGAGCGCACCCCCGGCGGCCACCGGCTCACCGTCTGGTCGCGGCACGCGACGGCGATGGAGCTGCGGGTGTTCGACGCCACCGACCCCGACTGGCTCGTGCACACCGTGCCGATGGAGCGCGTCGGCGAGGAGTTCACGGTCGACACCGCGCTGCTGCAGGTCGGCACCCCGTACGCGATCGGCGTGCACGGCCCAGCGGGCCCCGGCCACGCGTTCGACCCCGACCGGCACGCGGTGCCGCCGCACGCGCGCGGCATCGTGCGCACCCCGCACGGGCAGCACCGGGCGACCGTCACGGTCGACGACTTCGACTGGGGCGGCGTCGAGCGGCCGCGCATCCCGCGGCAGCGGCAGGTCATCTACGAGGCGCACGTCAAGGGGCTCACCAAGCTGAGCCCGCACATGCCCAAGGAGCTGCGCGGCACGTACGCGGGCCTCGCGCATCCGTCGACGATCGCGTACCTCAAGGACCTCGGCGTCACCACGGTGCAGCTGCTGCCCATCCACCTCTTCGTCTCGGAGCAGCGGCTCATCCAGCAGGGGCGCGTGAACCACTGGGGCTACAACTCCCTCAGCTGGTTCGCCCCGCACATCGCCTACGCGTCCCGGCAGGCGCAGTTCGACGGCACGGGCGGCGTGCTGCGCGAGGTCAAGGGCATGGTGCGGCTCCTGCACGAGGCGGGGCTGCAGGTCTTCCTCGACGTCGTCTACAACCACACGGCGGAGGAGGGAGCGGCCGGCCCGCCCTCGAGCCTGCGGCTCATCGACAGCGCCGCGTACTACCGCCACGACGACGAGGGGCGCCTCGTCGACTGGACCGGCTGCGGCAACACCGTCGACCTCTCCGAGCCCGCCGCGCAGGAGCTCGTGCTCGACTCGCTGCGCTACTGGCACCGCGAGATGCAGGTCGACGGCTTCCGCTTCGACCTCGCCGTCACCCTCGGCCGCGGCGCCGACGGCGCCTTCGACCCGCAGCACCCGCTGCTGCGGCGCATCCTCGCCGACCCGGCCCTCGCGAGCGCCACGATGATCGCCGAGCCGTGGGACATCGGCCCCGACGGCTGGCAGACGGGGCGCTTCCCGACCGGCTTCTCCGAGTGGAACGACCGCTTCCGCGACACCGTGCGCCAGTTCTGGCTGAGCGACTACCGGTCCTTCCGGGAGGGCGGCCACGGCGCGACGGGCGTCGGTCCGCTCGCCCACGCCGTCTCGGGCTCCGAGGGCCTGATCGCCTCGGAGCGGGGCCCGGTCGAGAGCCTCAACTTCATCACCGCCCACGACGGCTTCACGCTCACCGACCTCACGCGCTACGACCGCAAGCACAACGAGGCCAACGGCGAGGACAACCGCGACGGCGCCGACGAGAACCGCTCGTACAACCACGGCGTCGAGGGCCGCAGCGACGACATCGCGATCGAGCTCGACCGCCGCAAGTCGATGCGCAACCTGCTCGGCACGCTGCTCGTCTCGGCCGGCGTGCCGATGCTGACGATGGGCGACGAGTTCGGGCGCACGCAGCGGGGCAACAACAACGCCTACTGCCAGGACTCGGCACTGACATGGATGCGGTGGGAGCGGAAGGACTGGCAGGATGCGTTCCTCGAGCAGACGCGCCGCCTGCTGCGCCTGCGCCGCGAGCACCCCGCGCTCCGGCCGCGCGAGTACGGGCAGGGCGGGCAGCGCGTCGCGGGCTCGTCACGGCTCGACTGGTACAACGCCGACGGCCTCCACATGACGATCGACGACTGGGACCACTCGCACGACCGCACGATGCAGATGCTCGCCGAGTCGACGCCCGTCGACGAGCCCTACTCGCGCGTGCTCGTGATCTTCCACGGCTCGCCGCGCGACCGGGTCGTCGTGCTGCCGGAAGCCGACGGCACCACGGACTACGAGCTGCTGTGGGACTCCGCGCTCGACGGCGCCGGTGAGGAGCTCGTGCCGCCGGGCGCCGAGATCGGGATCACCCCGATGAGCCTGCGGGTCTACGCCGTGCACGGCCTGCCGGCTGCGGGCACGCCGGCGCCGACGGTCGTGCGCTACCGCACGCCGCCGACGGCGCCGGCCACGCCGCCGGCCGCTCAGCCCTTGGCGTAGGCCACGAGGCCGAGCTCCGCCTCGTCGGCGAGCATGGGGTGCTTCGGCACGACCCGCACGGTGTAGCCGAACGTGCCGGCGGTCGAGAGCGGGATCGCCGCCTCGAACCGGTGGCTGTCGCCCTCGGGCCCCACCGGATCGAGCGCGAAGCGCCGCGACCGGCGCAGCTCGCCCTCCTCCGTCACGGTGCCCGCGACGACCTCGACCGTCACGTCCTCGGGGCTCAGCGCCCCGAGCCCCACGAGCGCGCGCACGCGCACCGTGTCGCCGATGATCGGCGGCGTGTCGACGCCCTCGACCTCGACGTGCCGCACCTCGACCGCGCCGAACGCGTCGCGCATCCGCCCCGTCCATGCGGCGAACTCCCGACCGGCCGCGGCTCCCTCTGCCCCGGCGACAGCCGCAGCGCGGCCCGCGGGCGCGTAGAGGCGCGTGACGTACTCGGCGAGCATGCGCTCGGCGGAGAGCTCGGGGCTCAGCGTCGCGAGCGTGTGCCGGATCGACGCGATCCACGCCGCAGGCAGCCCGCGCTCGTCGCGGTCGTAGAAGCGCGGGGCGACCTGGTGCTCGATGAGCTCGTAGAGCGCGTTCGCCTCGAACGCGTCGCGCTGCGCGGCATCCATCTGGCCGTGCGCCGAGGGGATCGCCCAGCCGTTCTTGCCGTCGAAGTACTCCTCCCACCAGCCGTCGAGGATCGACAGGTTGAGCGAGCCGTTGAGCGCCGCCTTCATGCCCGACGTGCCGCACGCCTCGAGCGGCCGCAGCGGGTTGTTGAGCCACACGTCGCAGCCCGGGTAGAGCGTCTTCGCCATCGAGATGTCGTAGTTCTCGAGGAACACGATGCGGCCGCGCACCTCGGGCTCCTGCGAGAAGCGCACGAGCTCCTGGATGAGGCCCTTGCCCGCCTCGTCGGCGGGGTGCGACTTGCCGGCGATGATGAGCTGCACCGGCCGCTCGGGGTGCGTGAGCAGCGCCCGGAGGCGGTCGCGGTCGTGGAGCATGAGCGTGAGCCGCTTGTACGTCGGCACGCGCCGCGCGAACCCGATCGTGAGCACGTCGGGGTCGAGCATGCGGTCGATCCAGGCCGGCGCGACGCCCTCGTTGCGCTCGTGCTTCCGGCGCGTGCGCGCCCGGGCGTCCTCGATCGTCTGCCGGCGCATCTCGTTCCGCGCCGCCCAGATCGTCTCGTCCGAGACGGCGTCGGAGGCCCAGTCGCAGCGCGTCGTGTCGAGCGTGCCGAGCTCGCGCTCGGCGAGGTGCTTGAGCACGGGCGAGGTCCAGGTGGATGCGTGCACCCCGTTGGTCACGGACGTGATGGGCACCTCGTCGGTGTCGAACCCGGGCCAGCGCTCGTGGAACATCGCGCGGCTCACGGCGCCGTGCAGCTTCGAGACGCCGTTCGCGCGCTGCGCGATCGAGAAGCCGAGCTGCGCCATGTTGAAGATCGCCGGGTCCTCCTCGCGGCCGAGGGCGAGCACGCGCTCGACGTCGACGCCCGGCACGAGCTCGTGCGTGAGGTGGCGGCGGACGAGCTCGACGTCGAAGCGGTCGATGCCCGCGGGCACGGGGGTGTGCGTCGTGAACACGGTGCCGGCGCGCACGACCGCGAGCGCCTCGTCGAACGAGAGCCCCTCGCGCGAGACGAGCTGCGACACGCGCTCGATGCCGAGGAAGCCCGCGTGGCCCTCGTTCGAGTGGAACACGCCGGGCTTCGGCGCGCCCGTGAGCTCGGCGTAGACGTCGAGGGCGCGCACGCCGCCGATGCCGAGCAGCAGCTCCTGCTGCAGCCGGTGCTCGCCGCCCCCGCCGTACAGCCGGTCGGCGACCCGGCGCAGGTCGTCGTCGTTCTCGAGGATGTTGGTGTCGAGCAGCAGCAGCGGCACCCGGCCGATCGTCGCCTGCCAGATGCGCGCGTGCAGCGTGCGGCCGCCCGGCAGGGCGATCGCGACCGTCGCGTGGGCGCCGTCCGGCCGGCGCAGGATCGTGAGCGGCAGACCGTCGGGGTCGAGGACGGGGTAGGTCTCCTCCTGCCAGCCCTCGCGCGAGATCGCCTGCTTGAAGTAGCCGGCCTGGTAGAAGAGCCCGACGCCCACGATCGGCACGCCGAGGTCGCTCGCGGCCTTGAGGTGGTCGCCGGCGAGGATGCCGAGCCCGCCGGAGTACTGCGGCAGCGCGCTCGTGATGCCGAACTCGGGTGAGAAGTAGGCGATCGCCTCGGGCGCGTCCTCGAGCGACTGGTACCAGCGCGCCTGCGAGAGGTAGTGGTCGAGGTCGTCGGCGAGCGCGTCGACCCGGGCGACGAACGCGTCGTCGGCCGCGAGCTGCTCGAGCCGCTCGGTGCCGACCCAGCCGAGCAGCTGCACGGGGTCGTGGCCGGTCGCGCGCCACCCCTCGAGCGAGATCTCGCGGAAGAGCTCGCGCGTGGGCTCGTGCCACGACCAGCGGAGGTTGGAGGCGAGCTGCTCGAGACGGCGCAGCGGCTCGGGGAGTGACGTGCGGACGGTGAACCTGCGGATCGCTCTCACGTGTCCCGAGCCTAGTGCGGGCTTCCTCGCAGACGTGCAGGAGCGGTGGATAGGTTGTGCTCGTGGCGAAGCAGAGCGAAGTCCTGTCCGGCCGGATCCCGGTGCTCGACCTCTACCCGCAGCAGCCGGGCGGCAGGTTCCCCGCGAAGGCGGTGGTCGGCGACGTCATCCCGTTCCGGGCCGTCGCGTTCCGCGAGGGGCACGACCGCATCGGCGTGACGCTCGTGCTGCGCTCCCCCGCGGGCATCGAGCGGCGCGTGCCGATGGAGCCGCTCCACGACGGCTTCGACCGCTGGCTCGCGCGCGCGCAGGTCGACGAGCAGGGCATGTGGCGCTGGCACGTCGAGGCGTGGGCCGACGAGTGGGCGACGTGGCACCACAACGCCGAGATCAAGATCCCCGCGGGCATGGACGTCGAGCTCATGGCGGTCATGGGATCGCAGCTGCTCGCGCGCGCCGCGCGCGCGGCGACCGGCCCCGACGCGACGCTGCTCGCGGGCGCCGCGACCGCGCTGAAGGACTCGCGGGCGCCGATCCTGCAGCGATGGGCCTCGGTCAACGACCCCGACGTGCTCGGCGCGCTCGACCGGCACCGCCCGCGGTCGCTCGTGACCGCATCCGACCCCGTCGCGCTGCGCGTCGAGCGCACGCGCGCCGCCGTCGGCGCGTGGTACGAGCTCTTCCCCCGCTCGGAGGGCGCCGAGCGGCTCCCCGACGGCTCGTGGCGCTCCGGCACCTTCGCGACCGCGGCCGAACGGCTGCCCGCCGTCAAGGCGATGGGCTTCGACGTCGTCTACCTGCCGCCCGTGCACCCGATCGGCGAGGTCAACCGCAAGGGGCGCAACAACACCCTCACGCCGCAGCCGGGCGACCCCGGCAGCCCGTGGGCCATCGGCTCGCGGCACGGCGGCCACGACGCGATCCACCCCGACCTCGGCACGATCGACGACTTCCGCGACTTCGTCGCGAGGGCGGCGGATGCGGGGCTCGAGGTGGCGATGGACCTCGCCCTCCAGGCCGCACCGGACCACCCGTGGGTCGCCGAGCATCCGGAGTGGTTCACGACGCTGCCCGACGGCTCGATCGCGTTCGCCGAGAACCCGCCGAAGAAGTACCAGGACATCTACCCCGTCAACTTCGACAACGACCCCGAGGGGATCGTCGCCGAGGTGCGGCGCATCCTCGAGCAGTGGATCGCGTGCGGCGTGCGCATCTTCCGCGTCGACAACCCGCACACGAAGCCGCTGTGGTTCTGGGAGCGGCTCATCGGCGAGGTGAACGCCCAGCACGGCGACATCGTCTTCCTCGCGGAGGCGTTCACCCGTCCGGCCGTCATGCAGGCGCTCGCGCAGGTGGGGTTCCAGCAGTCGTACACCTACTTCGCGTGGCGCAACACGAAGGCCGAGCTCGAGGAGTACCTGCAGGAGGTGACGGGCGACCAGGCGGCGTGGTTCAAGCCGGCGTTCTGGGTCAACACCCCCGACATCCTCACCGAGTACCTGCAGTTCGGCGGCGTGCCCGCGTTCAAGGTGCGCGCGGCGATCGCCGCGACCGCCGTGCCCACGTGGGGCATGTACGCGGGCTACGAGCTCATCGAGGACGTCGCCCGGCCCGGGGCCGAGGAGGCGATCGACAACGAGAAGTACGAGTACAGGCCGCGCGACTGGGAGCAGGCGGAGCGCAACGGGACCTCGATCGCCCCGTACATCGCGCGCCTCAACGAGATCCGCGCGGCGCACCCGGCGATCCGGCAGCTGTGGGCGCTCGACGTGCACTGGTCGGACGACGATGCCGTGCTCGTCTACTCGAAGCACGTCGAGGGGCGCTTCACCGAGTCGGGCGAGGACGACACGATCGTCGTGGTCGCGAACGTCGATCCGCACTCGGCGCGGCAGACGACGGTGCACCTCGACCTGACGAAGCTGGGCCTGCGGCCCGGCGAGCGCTTCGAGGCGCACGACCTCATCAGCGGCGAGACGTGGACGTGGAGCGACCACAACTTCGTGCGGCTCGACGCCTTCGTGGAGCCGGCGCACATCATCCACGTACGACGATCGGAAGCATGATGCTCGACGACTCGACCCTCCGCGCCCTCGCGGACGGCGCCCATCCGGCGCCCCACGACCTGCTCGGCGCGCACCCCGCGGAGCCCGCGGGCGCCGGCGCCGCCGAGCACGTCGTGCGCGCGGTGCGCCACCTCGCCGACGCCGTCACCGTCGTCGGCGAGGACGGCGAGACGCCGATGGAGCACCTCGGCCACGGCGTGTGGCAGGCCCGGGTGCCCGGGCCCATCCGCCCCTACCGCCTGCGCACCGCGTACGGCGACGGCGGCTCGTGGGAGGCCGAGGACCCGTACCGCTTCACGCCGACGCTCGGCGAGCTCGACCTGCACCTGTGGCGCGAGGGCCGGCACGAGCAGGCGTGGAAGGTGCTGGGCTCGCGGCTGCGCGAGCACGAGGGGGTGCGGGGCGCCGCCTTCGCGGTGTGGGCGCCCAACGCGCGAGCCGTGCGGCTCATCGGCGACTTCAACGACTGGGTCGGCCGCAGCCACCCGATGCGCACGATGGGCGCGAGCGGCGTGTGGGAGCTGTTCGTGCCCGGCGACCTCGAGCACGCGGCGTACAAGTACGAGATCCTCACCGACCACGGCTGGGTCACCCGCGCCGACCCCATGGCGCGCTACACCGAGGTGCCTCCCGCGACCGCGTCCAAGGTGGGCACGAGCCGCTTCGCGTGGAGCGACGACGAGTGGATGCGCTCGCGCGCCGAGCGCGACCCCCACAACTCGCCCATGTCGGTCTACGAGCTGCACTTCGGCTCGTGGCGCCCCGGGCTCGGGTACCGCGAGATGGCCGACGCGCTCATCGAGCACCTCGAGGAGACCGGCTTCACGCACGTCGAGTTCATGCCGCTCGCCGAGCACCCGTTCGGCGGCTCGTGGGGGTACCAGGTCACGGGCTACTACGCCCCGACGAGCCGCTTCGGCCACCCCGACGACCTGCGCTACCTCATCGACCGGCTGCACCGCGCGGGCTACGGCGTGATCATGGACTGGGTGCCCGGCCACTTCCCGAAGGACGAGTGGGCGCTCGCCCGGTTCGACGGGCGCCCGCTCTACGAGCACCCCGACCCGCGCCGCGGCGACCAGCCCGACTGGGGCACGCACGTGTTCGACTTCGGACGGCCCGAGGTGAAGAACTTCCTCGTCGCGAACGCGGTGTACTGGATGGAGGAGTTCCACATCGACGGCCTGCGCGTCGACGCCGTCGCGTCGATGCTCTACCTCGACTACTCCCGCAAGGAGGGCGAGTGGCTGCCGAACGTGCACGGCGGGCGCGAGCACCTCGAGGCCATCGCGCTCCTGCAGGAGGTGAACGCGACGGTCTACCGCCGCCACCCCGGCATCGTGATGATCGCCGAGGAGTCGACCTCGTGGCCGGGCGTCACGCGGCCCACGAGCGCCGACGGCCTGGGCTTCGGGCTCAAGTGGAACATGGGCTGGATGCACGACTCGCTCCAGTACATGGCGGTCGACCCGATGTACCGCAGCCACCACCACGGCGACATCACGTTCTCGTTCCTCTACGCGTTCTCGGAGCAGTTCGTGCTGCCGATCAGCCACGACGAGGTCGTGCACGGCAAGGGCTCGCTGCTCGGCAAGATGCCCGGCGACCAGTGGCAGAAGCTCGCGTCGGTGCGCGCGTACCTCACCTTCATGTGGGCGCACCCCGGCAAGCAGCTGCTGTTCATGGGCCAGGAGTTCGGCCAGCCGAGCGAGTGGAGCGAGGCCAGGGGGCTCGACTGGTGGATCCTCGACCAGCCGGTGCACCGCGGCCTCATGTCGCTCGTGTCGCAGCTGAACCGCGTCTACCGCGAGACCGAGGCGCTGTGGCTGCGCGACAACGAGCCGGGCGGCTTCGAGTGGATCGACGGCGGCAACTCGTCGGACAACGTCGTCGCGTTCCTGCGCTGGGGCGCGAACCAGGACCCGGTCGCGGCGATCGTGAACTTCTCCGGCCGGCCGATCGAGGGCTACCGGATGGGCCTGCCGTTCGCCGGCGAGTGGGAGGAGGCGGTCAACTCCGACGCCTCGGAGTTCGGCGGCTCGGGCGTCGGCAACCTCGGCACCGTCCACGCGGTCGACGAGCCGTGGGGCGGTCGGCCGGCCTCGGCGACGATCACGATCCCGCCCCTCGCCGGGCTGATCCTGCGCCCTCGGCCTGCGACGGGGGCCTGAGCGCGGAGGGCTGGGGCCGTCTCGGGCCTCAGCCCTCGCGCCTCAGCCCCGGCGCGCATCCGTCAGTAGAGCAGCGCGGTGAGGCGCTTGCGGGCCGCGGCGACGCGCGGATCGTCGAGCCCGACGATCTCGAAGTGGTCGAGCAGGCGCAGCCGCACGTCCTGCTTCGCGTCGCCCGAGAGGGTCGCCATGAGGTCGAGCAGCCGCAGGAACGCGTCCTCGACGTGACCGCCCGAGAGGTCGAGGTCGGCGGCGAGCAGCTGCGCGTCGACATCGGTCGGGTCGGCCGCGGCCGCCGCGCGCACGTCGTCGGCGCTCCTGCCCTGCAGCCGCGCGAGCAGGTTGACCTGCGCGAGGCCAGCGATCGCGTCGGTGTCGCGCGGGTTCTGCGCGATCGCCTTCTCGAACGCGGCCACCGCGGCGTCGAGATCGCCCCGCTCGAGCGCGTCGTACGCCTCCTGGTGCAGCGGCGGCACGGGCTCGGCGGCCGGCTCTGGCTCGCCCTCCCCCGGCTCCCCCATCGGCACGCTGCCGGTGATCCCCTGCTGCTCGGCGAACGCGAGCACCTGCTCGAGCACGTCGCGCACCTGCTCCTCGGGCAGTGCACCCGTGAACAGGGGCGCGGGGCGCCCGCCGATGACGGCGGCGACCGTCGGGATCGACTGCGCGTTGAACGCCTGCACGAGCTGCGGGTTGGCGTCGGCGTCGACCTTCGCCAGCACGAGCCGCCCGCGGTGGCTCTCGACGAGGCGCTCGAGCACGGGCGAGAGCTGCTTGCACGGCCCGCACCACTCGGCCCAGATGTCGATGATCACCGGCACCCGGTTCGAGAGCTCGACGACCTGGCCGAAGTCGGCGTCCGTGACGTCGATCACGACGCTCGACACGGATCCGGACGGTGCCGCGGCGGGCGGCGCGTCGTGCCTCGCGGCGAGCGCCGACAGGTCGACGGCTCCGGCCATCGAGGCGGGCAGACGTGCTTCCGACATCACTGGACCTCCCTCGCGCTGATGAGCGACTGGCTGTAGCCGACGACCTGGATCTGCGTCCCCTCGGGCGCATCCGCGGGCGGCACGGCGAACAGGACCTGGATCTGGTACGTCGTGTCGATGCCCGAGTCCGACTGCTGGACGCCGGCGAGGATGCCGGCCCCGGCCTGCGCCTCGATCTCGACGCCCGCCTCCTTCGGCGTCGTGCGCTGCGTCTCGGTGAACGACGTCGCGAGCAGGGCGCCGCCGTCGTTCGTGACGAGGAGCATCGGCGCTTGCGGGTCCTCGGCGGCCGACCACTCGAGGTTCGAGAGCTCGAACTCGGGCAGCGCGCGCATGGTGTCCTTCGCGGGCCGGCCGATCTCGGCGCGCAGCGCATCGCCCTCCTCGCGGAACCACGAGTTGAACTGCGACTCGGCGCCGTTCAGCAGCACGTCGGCGTAGGCGGCGGTGATCTCGTTCGGCTTGCGCTGCAGCAGCGGCGTGTCGCCGGGGAGGCTCGCCGCGCCGATCGTCGGGCTCGCGACCGCGGGCAGCTGCACGCCGGACGCGAGCGTCATCATGTAGACGAGCTCGTAGTTCGAGCGCGCGTCGGCCTGCTGGAACATGAGCGCCGACTGCGCCTGGGCGCCGTCCTGCCAGCCGATGACGGCCATGACCGAGCGCGGCCACACCTCCGTCTGCTGCGGCAGCAGCAGCTCGACCTCGCCGTCCGGGATGCCGGGGGCGGCTGCCAGCTCCGCGTTCTGCGAGCGCACCTGGTAGTTCGTCGCGCGGGCGTCGAGCGTCGGACCGGTGAGGCGGCGCGCGGCGACCTCCGCGCTCAGCGCCGCGTCGGCCTCCGCGACCGTCGCCCTCGTCGACTCGAGCACGCGGTCGAACTGGTTCTCGGTGAGCGCGACCGGCGGGAGCGTGTCCTCGAGGCTCGTCGGCGTGGGCGTGCTCGTCGGCTCGGCCTCGGGGTCGGCGCTCGGCCAGTACTGCGGGCCGCAGCCCGTGAGCGCGACCGTCGCGACGATCGGCAGCGCGACGAGGCCGAGCATGCGACGAGGCGAGCGCGCGCGGCGGTCCTGGCGCCCGGTCTCGCGCGCGCCCTCGCCGGTCGGCGAGGGCGCCTCGCCCGCGGGGCGCTCCTCCGAACCCGGCT
>NZ_JANQCH010000052.1 GCF_024723325.1 Agrococcus sp. HG114 | reverse complement strand
GCGTGAGCTCCTCCGCGCCGGCGTCGAGGGCGTCGCGCACCACGGGGCCGAGCCCGGCGGTCGAGGCGACGAGCGGGCGCAGCGGCACGTCCTCGACCTGCGGCAGCCCCGCCGCCTGCGCGAGCTCGATCACCGCGTGCGCGCCGTCGAGCGCCCAGCGGGCGAGCGCGGGACGGCCGAGCGCATCGGTCGTCGCCGTGACCCGCTCGGCACCGCCGCGCGCGAGCACGGCGTCGAGGCTGCCCTCGCCGCCGTCGGCCATCGGCACGAGCACGACCTCGGCGCCCGACGCGGAGCGGATGCCGCGCGCAGCGGCTTTGCACGCCTCGAGCGCGCTGAGGCTGCCCTTGAAGGCGTCGAATGCCACGACGACGCGCGCGGTCATCGCTGCAGCCCGTAGCGGTGGGCGAAGCGGCGCAGGATCTCCTGCGGGTGCTCGACGTGCGCGGCGCGGCCCGCGGCGATGAGGTCGTCGACCTCGTCGGGGGAGAAGTAGCCGTGGTCGCGGTAGACGCGGATGCGCTGCTCGAGCCCGTCGGCGTCGAGCTCGGGGTGGAACTGCGTGCCGACCACGTGCTCGCCGACCCGCACCATGTGCACGCACGCGGCCGAGACGGCGAGCGTCGTCGCGCCCTCGGGCGCCTCGGCGATGCCCTCCTTGTGGCCCCCGAACGCGGTGAACGCGCGGGGGAGCCCGTCGGTGAGCCAGTCGGAGCCCGTGAGGCTCAGCTCGACCGGGGCGACGGACTCCGCGATCCCGCGCACCATCCGGCCGCCGAGCGCGTGCACGACCGCGCCGAGCCCGAGGCACGCGCCGAGGTAGGGGATGTCGTCGCGCACGACGGCGGCGCCGAGGCGCGTGAGCCACGCGACGGTCTCGGCGTGGCCGGGCGGCCGCCGGTGCTCGTCGCTGAAGTTCGCGGGCCCGCCGCCGACGAGCACGGCGTCGACGCCCGCGAGGTCGAGCGGCGGGATCTCGCGATCGAGGCGCACGCGATCGATGCGCGCCTCGTCGAGCCCGCCGAAGCGCACCATGGCCTCGAGCTCGGCGTCGGCGACCGCGTCCTCCGGCCGCGACTGCACGACGAGGATGCGCCGCATCACGGCGCCTCCCGCCGCGAGCCGTCGTCGGCCCAGACGCCGCTCGACCCGCGCCGGTGCGACCCGACGAGATGGGTGTCGACGATGCCCACCGCCTCCATGAGCGCGAACATGGTCGTGGGCCCGACGTGCGCGAACCCGCGCCGCTTGAGCTCCGTCGAGAGCGCAACCGACTCGGGCGACGTCGTCGGCACCTCCGCGTGGCTGCGCGGCGCGGGCGTCGTCGCCGGCTGGAACGACCAGATGAGCGCGGGGAGCCCGCCGTCCTCGCGCAGCCGCACCGTCGCGCGGGCGTTCGCGATTGTCGCCTCGATCTTGCGGCGGTTGCGCACGATGCCCGCGTCGCCGAGGAGCCTCGCCGTGTCGTCGTCGTCGAAGCGGGCCACCGCATCCGCCTCGAAGCCCGCGAACGCCGCCCGGAACGCGGGGCGCTTGCGCAGGATCGTCGCCCACGACAGGCCCGACTGGAACGCCTCGAGCGACAGGCGCTCGAAGAGCCCCGTCTCGTCGCGCACGGGCATGCCCCACTCGGTGTCGTAGTACTCGCGCAACAGGGGGTCGCTCGCCGCCCACGCGGGGCGCGCGAGCCCGTCGGCGCCGACGATGAGGTGCATCAGCCCAGGCTAGCCGCGCGCCTAGGCTGGATCGGTGCAGACGGATTCGGCGCAGACGGATGCGGTGCGGCGCGCTCGGCGCGAGGGGCTCGGCGTCGTCGTGGCCACGAGCGCCTACGGGCTCTCGTTCGGGGCGCTCTCGATCGCCTCGGGGCTCGACCTGCCGCAGACGATGGTGCTGAGCCTGCTCATGTTCTCGGGCGGCTCGCAGTTCGCCTTCATCGGCGTGGTCGCGGCCGGCGGCGGCGTGGCCGGCGTCGCGAGCGCGGCGATGCTGGGGCTCAGGAACGCGCTGTACGGGATGAGCATGCGCCGCGTCGTGCAGCCGCGTCGCGCGCTGCTCCCGCTCGCGGCGCACGTCACGATCGACGAGTCGACGGCGGTCGCGCTCGCGCAGAGCGAGCCGCGCGCGCAGCGCGCGGGCTTCTGGGTGACGGGCGTGGGCATCTGGATCGGCTGGAACCTCGCGACCCTCGCGGGCGCCCTGCTCGGCGACCAGCTCGGGGACCCGCGGCAATGGGGGCTCGACGCCGCCGCCGCGGCCGCGTTCGTCGGGCTCCTGTGGCCGCGGCTCAAGGCGCGGCAGGCGATGGCCGTCGCGGCGGCGAGCGCCGTCGTCGCCGCGGCGCTCCTCCCGGTGCTGCCCGCCGGGATGCCGGTGATGGTCGCGGCGGCGGTGGGCGTGATCGTCGGCCTGACGAACTGGCTGGGGCCGCGGCACGAGTCGACGCTGCCCGACCCGGGCGGGCCGCAGCACGCGGAGGGGCACCACGCATGACGCTGTGGCACCTGCTGCTGCTCGCGAGCATCGTCGTGCTCGGGATCAAGCTGCTCGGCTACGCCGTG
Organism: Agrococcus sp. HG114; assembly: GCF_024723325.1. Lineage (GTDB taxonomy): Bacteria > Actinomycetota > Actinomycetes > Actinomycetales > Microbacteriaceae > Agrococcus. Next base: position 13,118 of record NZ_JANQCH010000052.1, on the reverse strand, counting down.
CCGCCGGCGGTGTTCGACAGCCCGCGACCGCGCCGCACCCTCGAGCTCCTCACCGTGTCGCTGCTCGCGGGGCTCGTCGCGGTGCAGGCGCTCGGCGGCGCGAGCGGCATCGTGCTCGACGCGCGCATCCCGGCGGTCCTCGTCGCGGCGGGGCTGTTCGCGGTGCGTGCGCCGTTCATCGTCGCGGTCGCGGCGGCGGCCGCGACGGCCGCGCTCCTGCGCGCGCTCACGGGCTTCGCCTGACCGTCGCGCGGCGGGCCCGCGGTTCGCTAGGGTTGCCTCTCAGGCTGCAGACCTTCAAGGTCTGGCTCAGCCTCCGGATCGCTATGCTGAACGGCACTGATCAGACCCCGGCCACCGATGGCCCATCCGCGTGGAGGAAGCGCATGACCGAGCACGACGGCCGGCAGAACGGCCGCGACGGCGAGAGCACCCAGTCGTGGGGTGACGACTACCGCGCCCAGCTCGCGTCGATGCTCTCGGGCACGAGCCCCGAGGACCGCGAGGCGGTCGCGTCGCTGCCCTCGGGCTCGGCGATCCTCGTCGTCCGCCGCGGGCCCAACGTGGGCGCCCGGTTCCTGCTCGACCAGGACTCCACGATCGCCGGCCGGCACCCCGACGCCGACATCTTCCTCGACGACGTGACCGTCTCGCGGCGCCACGCCGAGTTCGTCCGCTCCGGCACGACCTTCGAGCTGCGCGACCTCGGCTCGCTCAACGGCACGTACCACAACGGCGAGCGGGTCGAGCAGGCGATCCTGCACGACGGCGCAGAGGTGCAGGTCGGCAAGTTCCGCCTCACGTTCTACCGCTCCCGGCTCGACCTCGAACCCCGGCAGTGAGCGCGCAGGCGACGAGGAAGGCGGCCGCCCTCCTCTCGATCGGGCAGGTGCTCGCGAAGCTCGGCCCGGAGTTCCCGGACCTCTCGCCGTCGAAGCTGCGCTTCCTCGAGGACCAGGGGCTCATCTCCCCCCAGCGCACGCCCTCGGGCTACCGCAAGTTCGACGCGGCCGACGTCGAGCGCCTCCGCTACATCCTCACGCTGCAGCGCGACCACTACCTGCCGCTCAAGGTGATCCTCAGCCACCTCGACGACATCGATGCGGGCCGCGCTCCGCAGATCCCCGGTGCGAACGTGCGGCTCGAGGCGCCCTCGATCCTCGGCACCGAGCGGCGCCGCTCGCGCAGCGAGCTGCAGACCGAGGCCGGCGCGACGAAGCAGCTGCTCGCCGACGCGATCTCGGCGCAGCTGCTGCCCGGCACGGAGCCGTTCGGCGACGCGGCCGTGCAGGCCCTGCGCGCGCTCGTGGAGCTGCAGCGCTTCGGCATCGAGCCGCGGCACCTGCGCGGCATGCGGCAGTCCGCGCAGCGCGAGGCCGCCCTCATCGAGTCGGCGCTCAAGCCGATGCGGGGCCGGCGCGAGACGGGCAGCCAGGCGAAGGCGGCGGAGGCCGCGCGCGACCTCGCGAACCAGATCCAGGCGGTGCGCGACATCCTCACGCGCGAGGCGCTCGGCGCGTGAGCGCGCCGCTGGGCCGTGTGGGTCGCAGGGCGTAGACTCGCCTCGACACGCCGCGCCGACCCCGGGATGCCCGGGTGCGGGGCTGCAGGTCGATACGGTGGGGCTCAACACTCAACCTTCCCTTGAAGGTTGGCTCAGCTCTTCGGAAGGGAACGGCGATGCGCGACGGCAGCCGGGATGCAGACCAGGGCGGTGCCGCTCGCGGCGACGCGAGCCGCCTCGAGGCCGGGCTGCTGTTCACCGACGGCCTGCCGCAGGAGACGGACGCCGTCGGCTACAAGGGCTCCATCGCCGCAGACGCCGCCGGCATCACCTACCGCCAGCTCGACTACTGGGCGCGCACCGGGCTCGTCGAGCCGTCGATCCGCCCCGCGCACGGCTCGGGCAGCCAGCGGCTGTACTCGTTCCGCGACATCCTCGTGCTCAAGCTCGTGAAGCGGCTGCTCGACACCGGCATCTCGCTCCAGCAGATCCGGGTCGCGATGCAGCAGCTGCACGACGCAGGCGTGCGCGACCTCACGCAGACCACCCTCATCTCCGACGGCGCGAGCGTCTACCTGTGCACGTCGAACGACGAGGTCATCGACCTGCTCAGCAACGGCCAGGGCGTGTTCGGCATCGCCGTCGGCCGCGTGCTGCGCGAGGTCGAGTCCCAGCTCATCGAGCTGGAGGGCACCCCGGTCGACGAGCACCCCGTCGACGAGCTCGCGGCACGCCGCGCGCGCCGCAGTCGCACCGCCTGAGACCGCGCCGACCGAGGATGAGCGCGGCGATCGCCGCGCTCGCCGCGCTCGCCTAGGATTCGCGCTGCTCGCCGTCGGCCTCGGCCGCCGCGGCCTCCTCGAGCTGCGCCGCCGCGGTCGCGTCGACGGCAGCCGTGGGAGCCGGCACCTTGCGGCCCGAGGCCGCCTCGTCGCCGGCGCGGCCGGCCGCGGTCAGCACGGTCTGCAGCAGCTCGTCGAACTGCAGCGCCATCTCCTGCGCGCCCTCGCCGGGCCACACGTGCAGCGGCCGGGCCGCGCCCTGCGCCTGCTGCATCGAGGTGCGCTCGGGCAGCACGGTCTCGAGCACGAGCGGCCCGAACATGTCCTTGAGCTCCTGGATGCGGTACTGGTGCTCGAGCGACTGCGGGCGCGCGCGGTTGACGACGATGCCGAGCGGCTGGAGGCGCGGGCTCAGGCCGCGCCGGATCTCCTCGATCGCGCGCAGCGCGCGGTCCGCGGCGGCGACGGAGAACAGCCCCGGCTCGGTGACGACGAGGACGCGGTCGGAGGCCGCCCACGCCGTGCGGGTGAGCGCGTTGAGCGACGGGGCGCAGTCGACGAGCACGAGGTCGTAGTCGTCCTCGACCGTCGTGAGCGCCGTCTCGAGCTTCCAGATGTCCTTGATCGTGGGGTGCGGCCCGTCGAAGTTGATGGCGGAGGGAGAGCCGATCAGCACGTCGATCGTGCCGCCGTGGCCCTGCGTCCAGCCCGAGGGGGAGATCGCCTGCTGGACGACCTTGTCCTTGGGGTTCGAGAGCACGTCGGCGACGTTGAGGCGGCCCTCGATCTCGATGTCCATGCCCGTCGAGGCGTCGGACTGCGGGTCGAGGTCGACCACGAGCGTGCGGAGGCCCTTCGCGAAGGCGGCGGACGCCAGGCCGAGCGTCACGGTGGTCTTGCCGACACCGCCCTTGAGGGAGCTGATCGAGAGTACGTGCACGGCGCCCAAGCCTAGCCCCACTAGATTGGGAAGACCGCGCCGCCGCACCTTGGAGGGTCCCTCTATGTTCTCGAAGCTCCTCGTCGCCAACCGAGGCGAGATCGCCATCCGAGCGTTCCGCGCGGCCAACGAGCTGGGGATCCGCACCGTCGCGGTGTACGCGCACGAGGACCGCAACTCGCTCCACTGCCAGAAGGCCGACGAGGCGTACCAGATCGGCGAGCCGGGTCGACCCGTGCGCGCCTACTTGACGGTGAGCGAGATCATCCGCGTCGCGAAGGACGCCGGTGCCGACGCCATCTACCCGGGCTACGGCTTCCTGAGCGAGAATCCCGAGCTCGCGACCGCGGCGGCCGAGGCGGGCATTACCTTCGTCGGCCCCGGCCCGTCGGTGCTCGCGATGGCAGGCAACAAGGTGACGGCGAAGGAGCACGCGATCGCGGCGGGCGTGCCCGTGCTCCGCTCGACGCCCGCGACGACCGACATCGACGCGCTCCTCGCGGGCGCCGACGAGATCGGCTTCCCCGTGTTCGCGAAGGCCGTCGCCGGCGGCGGCGGGCGGGGGATGCGCCTGGTCCAGCGCCGCGAGGACCTCCGCGACGCGCTCGAGGTCGCCATGCGGGAGGCCGACAGCGCCTTCGGCGACCCGACGATGTTCATCGAGCAGGCGGTCGTGCGCCCGCGGCACATCGAGGTGCAGATCCTCGCCGACGCGACGGGCGAGACCGTCCACCTGTTCGAGCGCGACTGCTCGGTGCAGCGCCGCCACCAGAAGGTCGTCGAGCTCGCGCCCGCGCCGAACCTCTCGCAGGACCAGCGCGACGCGCTGTACCGCGACGCGGTCGCGTTCGCGCGCTCCATCGGGTACGTCAACGCGGGCACCGTCGAGTTCCTGCTCGACACGGCGGGGGAGCGCGCGGGCCAGCACGTGTTCATCGAGATGAACCCGCGCATCCAGGTCGAGCACACCGTGACCGAGGAGATCACCGACGTCGACCTCGTCGCGAGCCAGATCCGCATCGCGGCGGGGCAGACGCTCGAGCAGCTCGGGCTCACGCAGGACCGCATCGAGATGCACGGCGCCGCGCTGCAGTGCCGCGTCACGACCGAGAACCCCGCCGACGGCTTCCGCCCCGACACCGGCCGCATCACCGCCTACCGCTCGCCCGGCGGGGCGGGCGTGCGCCTCGACGGCGGCACCATCAACCCCGGCACCGAGGTGAGCCCGCACTTCGACTCGATGCTCGCGAAGGTGACGTGCCGCGGCCGCGACCTCGACACCGCCATCCGCCGCGCCCACCGCGCGGTGAGCGAGTTCCGCATCCGCGGCGTCGCCTCGAACATCCCGTTCCTGCTCAACCTGCTCGAGCACGACGAGTTCCGCGCGGGCGACGTCTCGACGAACTTCATCGACGAGCACCCCGAGCTCACGCGCATCAACCCGCCGAAGGACCGCGCGTCGAAGGTGCTCGCGTGGCTCGCCGACGTCACCGTCAACCAGCCCAACGGCGCACCGGACCGCGTCATCAACCCGGCGATCAAGCTGCCCGGGTGCGACCTCGAGCGCGCGGCCCCCGAGGGCGAGCGGCAGCGGCTGCAGGAGCTGGGCCCGGCGGGCTGGGCGCGGGCGCTGCGCGAGCGCACGTCACTCGCGGTCACCGAGACGACGTTCCGCGACGCCCACCAGTCGCTGCTCGCGACGCGGGTGCGCACCGCCGACCTCGTCGCGGTCGCCCCGTACGTCGCGCGCATGACGCCGCAGCTGCTGTCGATGGAGGCGTGGGGCGGCGCGACGTACGACGTCGCGCTCCGGTTCCTCGGCGAGGACCCGTGGGAGCGGCTCGCGCGGCTGCGCGAGACGATGCCGAACATCCCGCTGCAAATGCTGCTGCGGGGCCGCAACACCGTCGGCTACACGCCGTACCCGACCGAGGTGACGACCGCGTTCGTCGACGAGGCGGCCGCGACGGGCATCGACGTCTTCCGCATCTTCGACGCGCTCAACGACGTCGACCAGATGCGGCCCGCGATCGACGCGGTGCTCGCGACCGGCACGACGGTCGCCGAGGTCGCGCTGTGCTACTCGGGCGACCTGCTCGACCCCGCCGAGGACCTCTACACGCTCGACTACTACCTCGCGCTCGCCGAGCGCATCGTCGACGCGGGCGCCCACGTGCTCGCGATCAAGGACATGGCGGGCCTCCTGCGCGCGGGCGCGGCGTCGAAGCTCGTCGCGGCGCTGCGCGAGCGCTTCGACGTGCCCGTGCACCTCCACACGCATGACACCGCGGGCGGGCAGCTCGCGACGCTCCTCGCCGCCTCCGCGGCGGGCGTCGACGCCGTCGACGTCGCGAGCGCCCCGATGGCCGGCACGACGAGCCAGCCGTCGCTCTCCGCGCTCGTCGCCGCAGTCGCGCACACCGAGCGCGACACGGGCCTCTCGCTCCAGGCCGTGAGCGACCTCGAGCCGTACTGGGAGGCCGTGCGCCGCCTCTACAAGCCGTTCGAGTCCGGGCTGCCCGGGCCCACGGGCCGCGTCTACCGCCACGAGATCCCCGGCGGCCAGCTCTCGAACCTGCGCCAGCAGGCGATCGCGCTCGGCCTCGCCGACGACTTCGAGCGGATCGAGGACTGGTACGCCGAGGCGAGCCGCATCCTCGGCCGGCCCACGAAGGTCACGCCCTCGTCGAAGGTCGTCGGCGACCTCGCGCTGCAGCTCGTCGCCCAGGGCGTCGATCCCGAGGAGTTCGAGCGCGACCCGCGCCGGTTCGACATCCCCGACTCGGTGATCGGCTTCATGGCCGGCGAGCTCGGCGACCTGCCGGGCGGCTGGCCCGAGCCCTTCCGCTCGAAGGTGCTCGAGGGCCGCAGCGTCGACATCTCGATCAAGCCGCTCGAGCCCGCGCAGTCCGAGCGGCTGCGCGCCCCGGGGCCCGACCGGCAGGACGCGCTCAACGAGCTGCTGTTCGCGGGCCCGACGAAGGCGTTCAAGGAGACGCGCGCGCAGTACGGCGACCTCTCGGTCGTCGACACGATCGACTACCTCTACGGCATGCAGCACGGCGAGGAGCACCGGGTCGGCATCGGCCGCGGCGTCACCCTCAACGTGTCGCTCGAGGCGGTCGGCGAGCCCGACGACGACGGCATCGTGACCGTCATGACGGTGCTCAACGGCCAGCTGCGCCCCGTGTACGTGCGCGACCGCTCCGTCAAGGTCGACAAGCCGCAGGCGGAGAAGGCGGATGCGTCGGTGCCGGGCCAGGTCGCGGCGCCCTTCGCCGGGGCGGTCACCGTGAAGGTCGCCGCGGGCGACGCCGTCGCCGCGGGCGACGCCGTCGCGACGATCGAGGCGATGAAGATGGAGGCGGCGATCACGACGCCCGTCGCCGGCACCGTCGAGCGGCTCGCGCTCACCGGCACGACGCCGGTCGAGGCGGGCGATCTCATCGTGGTGGTGCGGCCCGAGTGAGCATCCGGGAGATCCGCGTCTTCGGCGACCCGGTGCTGCGCGAGCGCGCGGAGCCGGTCGACCCGTCGTCGCCCGCGACGGCCGCGCTCGTGCAGGACCTGCTCGACACGGTGCAGGTGCCCGGCCGCGCCGGCGTCGCCGCCAACCAGATCGGCGTCGCGAAGGCCGCGTTCGCGTTCCTCGTCGACGAGCGGCTCGGCTACGTGCTCAACCCGCGCATCGACGAGGTGCGCGGCGAGCCGCAGCTCGTCGACGAGGGGTGCCTCTCGGTGCCCGAGCTCGGCTTCCCGACGCCGCGGCACCCGTTCTGCCGCGTGATCGGCGTCGACCTCGACGGCCGCCAGGTCGTGCTCGAGGGGGAGGGGCTCATGGCGCAGATGCTGCAGCACGAGATGGGCCACCTCGACGGCCGCCTCTACCTGCAGTCGCTCGAGAAGGACATGCGCTCGGTCGCGATGGCCGAGGTGCGGAAGGCGTCCTGGTACTGAGCCGGGACCGTCCTGCGCGGTCGCGGCTCAGCGGTCCGCGGGCCGCTCGAGGGTGAGGATCCCGTAGCGCATCGCGCCCGTGCGGTACGCGAGCATGAGGCGGGGGAGCGAGAGCGCGAACACGCGGTTGCGGGCGGCGAGCCCGCGCCGGCGGACCTCGGGGTCGACGAGGATCGCGCGCAGCAGCCGGCCCGTGCAGATGGTCCAGGTGCGCGCGACGCGGCGGCTCACGTCCTCGAAGGCCACGACGTCGAAGCCCGCGGCGCGCGCCATCCCCTCGTACTCCTCGCGGGTGCCCATCGACGGCAGGCGGCCCTCCCGGCAGATCGGCTCGAGCAGGTGCCGCACCTTCCAGCGCCCCGCGCCCGCCTCGGCGAGCCACGCGCAGACGACGAGCCGGCCGCCGGGCGCGAGCACGCGGTGCGCCTCCGCGAAGAAGCCCGGCTTGTCGGCCATGTGCTCGCTCGACTCGATGGCCCACGCCGCGTCGGCGGACGCGTCCGGCAGGCCGTTCGCGAGCCAGTCGCCCAGCCGGATGTCGACGCCCTCGACGGGGCGCGACGCCGCGTGCCGCGCCTGCTCGGCCGAGAGCGTGAAGCCGATGACGCGCGCACCGCGCGTCGCGGCGAGCCGCCGAGCGGTCGCGCCGTAGCCGCAGCCGATGTCGACGCACGCCTGTCCGGGCACGAGCCGCGCGCGATCGCCGACCGCGTCGACGAGCGCCTCGACCGCGGCGACCGGATCCTCGCGCCCCGTGGTCCACAGGCCGTGGTGCACGTGCTCGCCCCACAGCCGCCGGTAGATCGGGTCGAGCTCGTCGTAGTGATCGGCGACCGCCGCGGCGCTCTGCGCGTCCCGAGGCACGATCATCCGCTCACCCCGCCGCGGCCGCGATCACCCCGACGCCCGCCCGGTCACTCGCCGACGTCGTGCGCGGTCGAGTTCGAGGCGTAGATGTCGTCGATCGCCGACTGGAAGTCCCGCAGGACGTTGTGGCGCTTGATCGACATCTTCGGCGTGAGGTGGCCGTTCTCCTCGACGAACTCGACGGGCAGGATCGCGAACTTGCGCACCGACTCGGCGCGCGACACCGAGCGGTTCGCCCGACGGATCGCGGTGCGCACCTCCTCGATGACCGCCGGGTGGTTCGCCGCCTCCTCGAGCGGCATCGCGCTGTCGAGGCCCTGGTTGCCGAGCCACGTCGCGAGCATCTCGGCATCGAGGGTGATGAGCGCCGCGATGAAGGGCTTCTGATCGCCGATCACGACGGGCTGCCCGATGATCGTGTTCGAGCGGATGGGGTCCTCGAGCGTGTTCGGGGCGACGTTCTTCCCCGCCGCGGTGACGATGAGCTCCTTCTTGCGGCCGGTGATCGTGAGGTAGCCCTCGCTGTCGAGCGAGCCGAGGTCGCCGGTGTGGAACCAGCCGTCCTCCGTGAACGCATCCTTCGTCGCCTGCTCGTTCTTCCAGTAGCCGGCGAAGACTGCGACGCCCTTGCCGAGCACCTCGCCGTCCTCGGCGATGCGCACGCCGTTGCCGGGCAGCGCCGGGCCGACGGTGCCGATCTTGAACCGGTCGGGCACGTTGACCGTGAGCGGCGCGGTCGTCTCGGTGAGCCCGTAGCCCTCGAGGATGCGGATGCCGAGCGACCGGTAGAAGTGGGCGAGGAACGTCGACAGCGGCGCGGAGCCCGACACCGCGTACTTGACGTTGCCGCCCATCGCGACCTTGAGCTTGCTGAGCACCAGGCGGTCGAACAGCGCGAAGCGCAGCCTGAGGCCGAGCGGCACGCGACCGGCGTCGAGCGCCTTCGAGTGCTCGACCGCGGTGCGCGCGGCGGCGCGGAAGATCTTGCCCTTGCCGCCCGCCTCGGCCTTCTGCTCGCTCGCGTTGTACACCTTCTCGAACACGCGCGGCACCGCGAGGAAGAAGGTGGGCTTGAACGAGCCGAGCGCGGCGAGGAGCTTCTTCGTGTCGGACTGGTGGCCGACGCGCACGCCCGCCGCGATCGCGAGCACGGAGATGAAGCGCGCGAAGACATGGGCCTGCGTGACGAACAGGAGGGTCGACGAGCCGGGGCCGACGACGTCGGCCATCACGACCGCGGCGTTGCGGCAGAGCTCGACGAAGTTCGAGTGGGTGAGCATCGTGCCCTTCGGGCGGCCCGTCGAGCCCGAGGTGTAGATGAGCGTCGCGAGGTCGCTGCCCGTCGCGATCGAGCGCCGCCGGTCGATCTCGTCGTCCGGCACCTCCGCGCCCTGCTCGACGAGCCGCTCGAGGTCGCCCCGGTCGATGCGCCACACGTCGGTCACCGCGGGCAGGTCGCCGTGCGCCTCGTCGAACCGCGACACGAGGTCGGCGTCCTCGAGGATGACCCGGCTCGCGCCGCTGTCCGAGAGGATCCACTGGATCTGCGAGGGCGCCGAGGTCTCGTAGACGGGGACCATGCGGGCGCCGGCGTACCAGAGGGCGAAGTCGACGAGCGAGAACTCGTACCGCACCTTGCACATGAAGCCGACGAAGTCGCCCGGCTGCACGCCGGCGGCGACGAAGCCCTTCGCGAGCGCGATGACCTGGCGGTGGAACTCGCGCGTGGTCACCTCGCGCCAGCCGTCGCCCTCCGGGATCGCGAAGAGCGAGGAGTCGGGGCTCCTCCGGAGGGTGTCCTCGAGCAGATCGGTGACGTTCGCCTCGGGGTCGGCGGGGACGACAGGCGGGACGACGCCCTCGGGGACGGTGATCTGGGGCACTGCGACTCCTTCGGCTCTCGTGCGATGGCCTCATTGTACGGTCGCGCGTCCCGGTCGGGGCGAGGCGCGCATGTCCCTCGCGCCCGGCGCCCTGCCCTAGGCTCGCGTCCGGAGGTGCGATGTTCTACTGGCTGCTTCGCCACTGGGTCGTGGGCCCGTTCATGACGCGCGTGTTCCGGCCGTGGGTCGCGGGCCTCGACAACATCCCGGCCACCGGCGGCGCCATCATCGCGGGCAACCACCTCTCGGTCATCGACTCCTTCCTGATGCCGCTCGTGCTCGATCGCCGCGTCTACTTCCTCGCGAAGTCCGACTACTTCAACGGCACCGGGCTCAAGGGCCGGCTCATGCGCTGGTTCTTCCTCGGGGTCGGGCAGCTGCCGATGGACCGCTCGGGCGGCGAGAAGAGCTCGCAGAGCCTCGACGCCGCGCTGCAGAAGCTCCAGGAGGGCCAGCTCATCGGCATCTACCCCGAGGGGACGCGCAGCCCCGACGGGAAGCTCTACCGCGGCCGCACCGGGGTCGCGCGCATGGTCCTCGACGCGCGCGTGCCGGTCATCCCGTGCGTCATGGTCGACAGCGAGAAGATCATGCCGATCGGGAAGCGCTTGCCCCGGGTCGGCCGGGTCGGCATCATCTTCGGCGAGCCGCTCGACTTCTCGCGCTACTACAACCTCGAGGGCGACCGCTTCGTGCTCCGCTCGATCACCGACGAGATCATGGTCACGCTCAACCGCATCTCGGACCAGGAGTACGTCGACGTGTACGCGTCGAGCGTGAAGTCGCGCATCGAGGCGGAGCGGAAGCTCGCGGCGGCAGCGCGCGCCGGCGGCTGATCGGGGCCTCGGTAGACTGGTCTGCGGCGCACTCCGGCGCCGCTTGAGCAGAGGCACGCATGACCGACACGATCGCGATCCCGCATTCCGACGAGCGCCGCTCCATCGAGCAGGGCCTCGACGCGTATCGGGCCCTCCCGATCAAGCAGCAGCCGTCGTGGCCCGACGAGGCCGAGCTCGAGCGCGTGCGCCGCGAGCTGCGCGCCGCGCCGCCGCTCGTGTTCGCGGGCGAGGTCGACATGCTGCGCGACCGCCTCGCCGCCGCCGCGCAGGGCCGGGCGTTCCTGCTGCAGGGCGGCGACTGCGCCGAGACCTTCGCCGGGGCGACCGCCGACAACATCCGCAACCGCGTGAAGACGATCCTGCAGATGGCGGTCGTGCTCACGTACGGCTCCGCGATGCCCGTGATCAAGATGGGGCGCATGGCCGGCCAGTTCGCCAAGCCCCGCTCGAACGACCACGAGACGCGCGGCGACGAGACCCTGCCGGCGTACCGCGGCGACATCGTCAACGGCTACGACTTCACGCTCGAGTCGCGCACCGCCGACCCGGAGCGCATCCTGCGCGGCTACCACATGGCCGCCTCGACGCTCAACCTCGTGCGCGCGTTCACGCAGGGCGGGTTCGCCGACCTGCGTCAGGTGCACTCGTGGAACAAGGGCTTCGCCGAGAACCCGCTCTTCGCGCGCTACGAGGCGCTCGCCGCCGAGATCGACCGCGCGGTGCGCTTCATGGAGGCGGCGGGCGCGAACTTCGACGAGCTGCGCGGCGTCGAGTTCTTCACCGGCCACGAGGGCCTGCTGATGGACTACGAGCGGCCGCTCACGCGCATCGACTCGCGCACGGGCCTCGCCTACAACACGTCGAGCCACTTCCAGTGGATCGGCGAGCGCACGCGCGACATCGACGGCGCGCACGTCGACTTCTTCTCCCGCGTCCGCAACCCGATCGGCGTCAAGCTCGGCCCGACGACGACCGCCGCCGACATGGAGGCGCTCGTCGACCGGCTCGACCCCGAGCGGGAGCCGGGCCGGCTCACGTTCATCACCCGCATGGGCGCCGGTCGCATCCGCGACGTGCTGCCCGAGCTCCTCGAGGCGTCGAAGTCGCTCGAGTCGACGCCGCTGTGGGTCACCGACCCGATGCACGGGAACGGGATCACGACCCGCAACGGCTACAAGTCGCGGCGGTTCGACGACGTCGTCGACGAGGTGCGCGGGTTCTTCGAGGCGCACCGCGCGGTCGGCACGTTCCCCGGCGGCATCCACGTCGAGCTCACGGGCGACGACGTCACGGAGTGCCTGGGCGGCTCGGAGGACATCGACGAGCTCGCGCTCGAGTCCCGCTACGAGTCGCTGTGCGACCCGCGCCTGAACCACATGCAGTCGCTCGAGCTCGCGTTCCTCGTGGCGGAGGAGCTCCGGGCGGCGCCCCGCCCCGCGCACTGAGCGGGCGCCGAGCGTCGCGCGGTCAGTAGGTCGCGTCGAGCACGACGGTCGAGCCCTCGACCACCGGCCCGGGGGAGCCCGGGTCCTGCGAGAGCACGGCGGCGAGCGCGCGCAGCGCTTCGGGCACGTTCGTGCGGAGCTCGGGCACGAGGCCCGCGTCGCGCACGGCCTGCACGGCCTCCGGGATGGGCATCCCGACGACGTCGGGCACCTCGAGCATGCGCGGGCCGAGCGAGACGACGCCCCCGATCGTCGCGCCCTGCCGCACGGGAGCCTCGGGCACCGCGAGCGAGATGAGCGCGCCGGCCGGCACCTCGAGCGAGTGCTCCTCGCGCGAGAAGTCGACCAGGAGCCCGGCCTGCTCGAGCGCGGCCCGCGCCTCGGCCGCGGGCTGGCCCGCCTGCGCGGGGATGGGGCCGAGCGAGACGCGCAGCGCGATGGGCGACCGCTCCTCGAGCGCGGTGAGCTGCGCGAGGTCGGTGCCGTCGGGCGCGAGCGCGGCGAGCACGGTGCCGGCCGCCGCGCCGTCGAAGATGCGGTCGGGCTCGCCCTCGGCGACCGTGAACCCGGCTGCCTCGATCTCGGCCCGCGCCTGCTCGAGCGGCAGCCCCGCGAGGGCCGGCACCGGCAGGCTCCGACGGCCCTGGGAGACGACGAGCTGCACCGCCTCGCCGTTGCCGAGCACGGTGCCGGCACCGGGCTCCGTGCGCAGCGCGAGCCCCGCGGGGGTGTCGTAGTCCGGTTCGCCCGTCACGCCCGCCACCTCGATGCCGTGCTCGGCGAGCAGCGCGATCGCCGCGTCCTGCGCCTCGCCCGAGACGTCGGGCACCGTCGAGGTGCCGCCGGGGCCGAGGTTGAACCACCAGCCGACGCCCGCCGCGACGAGCGCGCCGAGCACGAC
>NZ_JANQCH010000051.1 GCF_024723325.1 Agrococcus sp. HG114 | reverse complement strand
GCGCCCGGCACGCCGCGGCGCGGCACGGCGGAGCGCCGCGCGGCCGAGATCCCCCCGGCCGAGAGCCGCACCGCCGAGAGCCGCACCGCCGGGAGCGCCACCATGAGGACCGGCACGATCGAGACGAGGAGCGCATGAGCGACATCACCCCGCGTCGCAGCACGAAGCAGCGCGAAGCCGTGCGCGAGGCGCTCGAGGCGAGCGACGAGTTCGTCTCGGCGCAGACGCTGCACCAGGCGCTGCGGGCAGGCGGGTCGACGGTCGGCCTCGCGACGGTCTACCGCGCCCTCGCGGCGCTCGCGGAGGACGGCGAGGCGGATGCGCTGCAGTCGGCCGGCGAGGTGCTGTACCGGGCGTGCACGAGGACCCACCACCACCACCTCATCTGCCGCTCGTGCGGCCGCACCGTGGAGCTCGAGGCGGCTGCGGTCGAGCGCTGGGCGGGCCAGGTGGCTGCGGCCCACGGGTTCGTCGAGCCCGAGCACGTCGTCGACATCTTCGGGGTCTGCGCCGAGTGCGCTGCCGCGCGCCGCGCTGCCGCTGACCCGCCCCGGTGACCCGCCGCCGCGGTCCGTCCTCCACAGGGTGACTTCTCCCCATCGCGGTGAGCGCACCTCAGATGTGAGACTGGCGCCACGAGACGTGCCGAGACCCAGGAGTGCACCGTGACCGCTCAGCCCAGCGCCTTCGGCGCGCGCCCGCCCGCCGGCGACGCCGGACACCGCATGCAGCAGCAGCCGGGGCTGCTGCACCAGCTGCAGCAGCGCGAGCAGCAGCAGGCGCAGACCCAGGAGCCGTCGCGGGCCCCCGCAGGCGGTCACCCGCCCGTGAACCCGCTCGGCGCGCAGCCGAGCTCGCCCTCCCCGTGGCCGCAGCGGCCGTCGGGCCCCCGGGCTCCCCGCCGCATCCTCGGCATCCAGCCGGTGCTCTTCGTCGGCATCTGCCTGCTCGCGATCGTCACGATCGTCACGGTCGTGCTCATCTTCATCGGCGACTTCGAGAGCCAGGCGGCGCGCGTCGTGTGGACGGTCGTCGTCTTCCTCGCCTTCACGGCGCTGCTCGCGCTCGACCTCGTGCTCGCGCGGCGCTCCTCGACGCCGCTCGTGATCGGCGTCGCCGCGAACATCTACCTGCTGGCGGTGCTCATGATCTCGATCTGGATGCGCGGCACGGGCGGCGACGACCGGGATCCGTGGTCGGACGAGTGGCTCTTCGGCGAGCTGTTCGGCATCGTGCTGCTCACGATCCTCGTCGTGCGGGCCGCTGCCGCGGGAGCGTGGGGCCTCATCGTGCTGGGCGACCGCGGTCGGGCGCTGATGGCGCGCGTCATCGGTCGCGTCGCCGCAGGGCTCCTGGGGCTCGTCGGCATCCTGCTGACGCTCCACTTCGCGCTCGACGCCTTCGGCGCGGAGGTCGATGAGTGGTACTGGCGCGCGACGGTCGCGGCGATCGTCGTCACGGCGCTCGCCGCGTCGGTCACGGTGCTGCTCTTCTGGAACCGCCGCAACATCGACTGGCAGGAGGCCGAGGCACGGGGCGAGCACGTGCTGCGGGAGCCTCGCCCGCGGGCGGGCGGTGCACCCAACCCGGCGGCCGATCCGGCGGCCATGCACGCCGGCGTGGCGCGTCCGCCGCAGCAGCCTCCGGCTCCCGCGGCGCCGGCGACCGCTCCGGGCGCGGGCGGCCTCCTCCCGTGGCCGACGTACGCCGACGGCACGCCGCTGCCGATGGGGCCCGACGGGCAGCCGGTGTTCCCGCCGCGCTGATCCCGAGGCCAGAGCCGCGCACGTCGGCATTGCCTCGCGCGCCCCGCATCGCGTACGATGGACCCTTGGTGCGGTTTCGGCCGCGCAGCGCACGCCCCCTCCACCCCCGCAAAGGCTCGGCTGAGGCGTGTGCAGGCAAGTGATCTTGGGCAGGCTTCGCGGCCTGCGGTAACCAATTGGAGGCACCATGGCAGCCGTATGCCAGGTGACCGGAGCCGTTCCCGGCTTCGGGCACAACATCTCGCACTCGCACCGGCGCACGAAGCGTCGCTTCGACCCGAACGTGCAGCGCAAGACCTACTTCGTCCCGTCGCTCAAGCGCAACGTGACGCTCAACGTCTCGGCCAAGGGCATGAAGGTCATCGACGCCCGCGGCATCGAGGCAGTCGTCCGTGACATGCAGGCGCGGGGGGTGAAGCTCTGATGGCGAAGAAGGCGCAGGACGTCCGTCCGATCATCAAGCTTCGCTCGACTGCCGGCACCGGCTACACCTACGTGACGAAGAAGAACCGTCGCAACAACCCTGACCGACTTGTGCTGAAGAAGTACGACCCCATCGTGCGTCAGCACGTCGAGTTCCGAGAGGAGCGATAAATGGCCAAGAAGAGCATGATCGCCAAGAACGAGCAGCGGAAGGTCATCGTCGCCCGCTACGCCGAGAAGCGCGCTGCGCTGAAGAAGGCGCTCGTCGACCCCAACAGCACCGACGAGGAGCGCGAGGCCGCTCGCATCGGCCTGCAGAAGCTGCCCCGCAACGCTTCGCCCGTGCGCGTCCGCAAGCGCGACGCGATCGACGGCCGCCCGCGCGGCCACGTCGGCGACTACGGCATCTCGCGTGTGCGCTTCCGCGACATGGCGCACCGTGGCGAGCTGCCCGGCGTGACCAAGTCGAGCTGGTAAGCACTCGCTCCGGCGAAGGCCCCGACCACACCAGTGGTCGGGGCCTTCTGCTGTCTCCGGTGCGGCAACCAGGCCCGCTGGTCAGTGGCGCCCGTCATCCTCGGCCGCACGTGGTCCGAAGGGTCGGTCGGCCAGGGACGGCGTGGGGAAGGCACGGCGTGGGACAGGCGCGGCCCGGGACGACATGGCGTCGGGCAGGGACGGCGACGGGCAGGGACGGCGACGGGCAGGGTCGGCGGGCAGGCGCGGCGTCAGGCGCGCGCGGCCGCGGGCAGGAGTGGCGACGGCCAGGGACGGCGCTGCGACGGCGCCAGGCGGCCACCGCGTCAGACAGATACGACGGCAGGCACGGGTGTCGGGCGGCGGGCGCCGGGCACGAGAGGGTCCAGCAGCGACGGCGTCAGGCGGACGCGGCGTCGCGATGGCATGTGCAGTTGCGGAAGTGCGCCCAGGGCGGGTCGCTCGCGGTACAGCGAGCAGGTTCGTCGGAGGGTGTGCCCCAATAGTCGGCGCCGCGGTCGCGGAAGACGGGTCCGGCGGGCTCGGGTTCGTCGGTGAAGACGCGGCCCGTGGGGCTGGTCCATTCGAGGACGCCGGCGTCGAGCTGCTGGACGGTCCAGGCGGTGGCGTGCTTCATCGTGTGATGGCGCCTGCAGAGGTGGGCGAGGTTCGACAGGGCCGTCGCACCGCCGTCGGCGTAGTCGTCGGTGTGGTCGGTGTCGGCGCGGGAGACGGCATTGCTGCACCCCGGCCAGCGGCAGCGGCCGTCGCGCGCCCGGAGCCAGCGGCGCATGGCCCGGGTCGGCCGGTAGGTGTCGACCGCGACCGGGACGCCGGTGACCGGGTGGGTGAACAGCCGCTCCCACACGACCGTCTCCGCCGCGAGCTGGCGCACCGTTGCGGCGTCGACCAGGGCCCCGCCCTCGAGCGCCCCCGAGAACCGCAGCCCGGGCCCGTCGGCCTCGTCGGCGTCGTCGGTGTCGCTGAGGAGCTCGGTCGCGGGGATCGTCACCGTGACGGTCGCGGTGATCGGGTTGACGGCGTGCAGGTCGGCTGGCGTCTGGCCGGTGAGGAGCACCTCGAGGAGCGCGTCGACCCGGTACTGGTCGAAGGTGCGCGGGTCGTCCTTCGGCTTGGCGCGGGCGGCTTCGGTGGCGCGGGAGAACGCGCCGTGGATGGTGGCGGTGGGGCCGGCGATCGAGAGGGTGGAGATGCCGTCGTCGCCGTCGTCGACCCACGCGCGGCGCCGTTCGCGGGCGGCGTCGTGGCGGCGCTGCAGCGGGTCGGTCATGGCGCGGTCGACGATCCGCCTCGCGCGCGACCGCAGCTGCGACGGGGTGACGCGCTCGGCCATGTCGACCAGCTCGGCCTCGACCTGCGCCCGGTCGGTGGGGTCGACGTGCGGGTCGGTGCGCAGCGCCTCGGTGGCCTGCTCGATCGCCCGCAGGTGCGTGCCGGTGATGCGGCCGGCCTTGTGGGCGGCGTGCGGGGCTGGCAGGTCGGTGACGGTCGTCCACGCCTCGGTGAGCCTGCGCTCCATGGTGCGGTCGGCGAGGCGCAGCTCGGACGCGAGCACGGAGGCGGACTCCTTGACCGCCATGCCGATGTCGCCGCCGGTGTCACGCAGGTGCTGCAGCTCGGCCGCGAGCAGCTCGCGCTGCTCCGCCTCGAGGCGGGCGCGGCGCTGCTCGATCGCCCGCATCCGGCAGGCGAGCGCCTCCTGCCGCCGCACGCGCTCCGGGCGCTCCGCGGGATCGATCGCGCCGGACAGGGGCGGCACGGCCATCCGCCCGGCGATCACCTCATCGATCTCGGCATCGCTCAGGCGCGCGAGCCGCTCACCCCACTCCCGGTCGAACGCCGCGAGCTCGTCCTCGAGCTCGGCCGCGGTGCGGCCGTGCGGGTCGATCGCGCCGGCACGGATCGACGCGATGTACTCCTCCGCATCGAGCCCGCCCCACGCATCCATGCAGGCATGCAACCACGCACCACTGACACGGGGACCCGCGGCGAAGGGGGCTGTTGACCAGACTTCTCGTGGCCCCGCCGTCAGCGAGCCCGACGGGCGGCAGCATGACGCCATGGACATCGGACCCGTCGGCATGTACCACGGGGCCCTCGGGATCCTCATCCCGCTGCTCGTGGTGGCGGCGATCGTCGTCCTCGCCGTCCTCGGGCTGCGCGCGCTCATCGGCATCGACCGCTCGCTGCGCGAGATCGCGGCGCAGGGCCGCGTTGGCGGCGCCGGCTTCCCCATGGCGCCCCCGACGGGCGCGCAACCGCCTGCCGGTCCGCCCGCGCAATCCTGAGCAGCCGGACGCCGAAGGTCTTTCAGACCCGCTTGATCACCGCATCCGCCGGTGCCACGGTGAGCCACCGCCAGCCGTAGGGGTCGAGGTCGATCTCGAGTCGACCGTCGATCGTGATCGACGAGCCGTCGAAGCGGTCGCCGAGCGTGACGGGACCCGCCTCGGAGGCGATCTCGAGCCGCACCGACTCGTGGGCGTCGCCGAGGTTGTGGAGCGCGAGCATGGTCCAGCCGTCGCCGCGGCACACGTGCCCGAGCACGGCCCGCTGCCGCACCCCGATCACCTCGAGCGTCGACCAGGCCAGGGCCGGCTCGTCGCGGTAGAGCGTCGTGAGCCGCTGCATGTGGTGCCACAGCGAGCCCGGGTCGCGCCGCTGGTCGGCGACGTTCACGCGATCGGGGGCGAACTCCCCCTCGGGCAGCGGCCGCACGAGCCGGCCCGCGGGCGCCGTCGAGAAGCCGCCGCCCGGCACCGGCTCCCACTGCATCGGTGTGCGCACCGCGTAGCGCCCAGGCACGTCGAGGTGCTCGCCCATGCCGATCTCCTCGCCGTAGAACAGCACCGGCACGCCGGGCAGCGAGAACATGAGCGTGTAGACGAGCCGCACCGCCCGGTCGTCGCCGAGCATCGTCGGGAGCCGACGCCGGATCCCACGGCCGTACACGCGCATCCCCTCGTCGGGCGCGAACGCCTCGAACACCTCCTCGAGCTCGTCGGGAGCGAGCTTGTCGAGCGTCAGCTCATCGTGGTTGCGCACGAAGTTCGCCCACTGGCTCGCCTCAGGCAGCTCCGGCCGCTCCCGCAGCGCGCTCGCGAGCGGGCCGGCGTCCTTCCGCACGAGCGACAGGTAGAGCCGCTGCATCGACACGAAGTCGAACTGCAGCTGCAGGCCCGACGACTTGCCCTCGGCCTCGAACCACGCGAGCTGCTGCTCGTGCGTGAGGTTCACCTCGCCCAGCAGCGCCGCCTCGCCGTTCCGTCGCGAGACGAACCGCTGCAGGGAGCGCAGGTGCTCGGCGCCGTCGTAGTCGGTGCCGACGGGCTGCGAGCTGTGGTGGTCGGCGTTGCTGAACAGGAACGGCACCGCGTCGACGCGGAAGCCGGAGACGCCGAGCTCGAGCCAGAGCCCGAGGTTCCGCTCGATCTGCTCCTGCACGGCCGGATGCGCGATGTTGAGATCGGGCTGGTACGACCGGAAGTGGTGCAGGTAGTACTGCCCCGTCCGCTCGTCCTTCGTCCACGTCGAGGTTTCCTCGCCCGGGAACACGGGCGGATCGGGCTTCGGCGGCGGGGCGTCGCGCCACACGTACCAGTCGCGGTGCGGGGAGTCGAGCGACGAGCGCGACGAGACGAACCACGGGTGCTTGTCGGACGTGTGGTTCATGACGAAGTCGATGATCACGCGCATGCCCTGCGCCCGCGCGACCCGGATCACCTCGACGAGGTCGCCGAGCGTGCCGAGCCGCGGGTCGACGGCGAAGAAGTCGGTGATGTCGTAGCCGTCGTCGCGGTCGGCGGTCGGGAAGAACGGCATGAGCCACAGGCACGTGACCCCGAGGTCGGCGAGCTCGTGGATGCGCGACACGAGTCCCTGCATGTCGCCGTCGCCGTCGCCGTCCGAGTCCTGGAAGACCTGGATGTCGAGGCAGTACACCACCGCGTTGCGCCACCAGCGGTCGGCGTAGTCGATCGGATGCGGGCTCATGCGGCGCTCACGCCGTCCGCACGCCGAGCCGCGGCAGCACGCGCTCGCCGAACGCGTCGATGAACGCGGTCTGCTCCTGCCCGACGTGGTGCAGGTAGACGTCGTCGAAGCCGGCCTCGAGCACCTCGGCGACGCGCGCCTCGTGCGCGCCGAGGTCGCTCGAGACGGTGACGGCCCTGCGGATCGCCTCGTCGGAGGCGTCGGCGGTGCGCGCCTCGAACTCCTCGGGCATCGCGA
This sequence comes from Agrococcus sp. HG114, assembly GCF_024723325.1. Taxonomy (GTDB): domain Bacteria; phylum Actinomycetota; class Actinomycetes; order Actinomycetales; family Microbacteriaceae; genus Agrococcus. The sequence continues at coordinate 8,948 of NZ_JANQCH010000051.1, read as the reverse complement.
TCTCCCACGACTCGGGCGCGCCGACGGTCCCGCTCGCCCACTGCTCGCGCGCGATGGCGAGCGCCTCCTCCTCGTCGGGCGCCCACGAGAGGTGCAGCTGCGCCGAGACGGGGCCGCGGCCGCCGGCGTCGCGATACGCCTGGACGACCGCCCGCATCGCCGGCGCGTCGCCCGCGACGGTGATGAGCCCATCCGCCCACGCCGCGTGCGAGGCTGCGGACTCCGGCGTGACGGCCGCCGCGATGAGGAGCGGCGGCGTCGTCGGCCGCGACCACACCCGGGCGCGGTCGACGCGCACGGCGCCGTCGTGCGTCACCTCGTGGCCTGCGAGCAGCCGGCGCATGACGTCGACGCTCTCGACGAGCCGCTGCTCGCGCTCGGGCTTCTCGGGCCAGGGCTCGCCCGTGATGTGCTCGTTGAGGTGCTCGCCCGAGCCGAGCGCCGCCCAGAAGCGGCCGGGGAACATCTCGCCGAGCGTCGCGATCGCCTGCGCGACGACCGCGGGGTGCATGCGCTGCCCGGGGGCCGTCACGACCCCGAACGGCAGCTGCGTCGTCGCGAGCGCGGCGCCGAGCCACGACCACGAGAAGCCGCTGTGGCCCTGCGCGCGCGTCCACGGGGCGAAGTGGTCGGAGCACATCGCCGCCTGGAAGCCGGCCTGCTCGGCGTGGCGCACGTGGTCGAGCAGCGCCGACGGCGCGAGCTGCTCGTGCGAGGCGTGGAACCCGATGAGCGTCATGCTCCCCACCGAAGCCCGGATGCGCGCCCCTGGTCAAGCGGCAGACGTCCAGGTCGGCGTGGCACGGGTCGGCGGGCCCGCGCGGCACGGCGATGCGGATGCGTCGGGGCGGCATGCGGGAATGGGATGGAATAGGTGCGTGCGAACCCTCCGACGCCTCCTGCTGCCGATCGACTCGCTCGGGCGCGCCGACACGGCGGCGCGCGTCGCGCAGCTGCTCGTCGGACTCGCGCTCTACGGGCTCTCGCTCGCGATGCTCGTGCGCGCGGATCTCGGCGTCGGCCCGTGGGACGTGTTCGCGCTCGGCATCGCCAACCACCTGCCGATGACGTACGGCACCGCGACGGTGCTCGTCTCGGCGCTCGTGCTCGTCATCTGGATCCCGCTGCGGCAGCGCCCCGGCATCGGCACGCTCCTCAACGGACTGCTCGTCGGCCCGGCGGCCGACCTCGGCCTGTGGCTGATCCCCGAGACGAGCGTGCTGTGGCAGCAGATCCTGCTGCTCGCCGGCTCGATGCTGCTGCTCGCCTTCGCGACCGGCGTCTACATCGCCCCGTCGCTCGGACCGGGCCCGCGCGACGGGCTCATGACCGGCATCGTGCGGATCACCGGCTGGCGCATCTGGATCGTGCGCACCCTGATCGAGGGGACGGTGCTGCTCATCGGCTGGCTGCTCGGCGGCCCGGTCGGCATCGGCACCGTCATCTTCGCCTTCGGGATCGGCCCGCTCATCGGCCTGTTCCTGCCGTTCTTCGAGCGCCGGCGCGCGGCGACCGCGTCGCGGCTGCGCGCCCGGCGCCTCGCCGCCTCGACGGGGGAGTGACGCCTCCAGCAGCCGTTTTGTCCCCCAAATGCGTTCGCGCGCGGCGAAAATGCCCGGAAACCGCGGCGTGTCGGGGTGTTCCTGCCGCCGGAGGACGGGCGCGGGGCTACGTTCGGGGTTGGTCGGAGCCCCTGGGGGGCCCGGCGGACGCCCGCCTCCAGGCGGGACCGACAAGCCACATCCAGGAGGACACCATGGCTGAGACCATCAACAAGACCACTCTCGCTTCGAAGATCGCGGCGACGACCGACCTCTCGCAGGCCAAGGTCGCCGCTGTCCTCGACGCCCTCTTCGACGAGGTCTCGGCGGCCGTCAAGGCCGGCGACAAGGTCTCGATCCCCGGCTTCTTCAGCGCCGAGCGCACCGAGACGGCCGCCCGCACGGGCCGCAACCCGCAGACGGGCGAGGAGATCAAGATCGCCGCGGGCCACCGCGTCAAGCTGACCGCCGGCTCGAAGCTCAAGGCCGCCGTCAAGTAGCACCGCCTCACACAGCACCGGGGAGGGGCGTCGCCAGCCGGCGGCGCCCCTTCTCGCGCCGCTCGCGGCCCGGGCCGCCCATAGCCCGCGCGACTACCCTGGACGGGTGCAGCGCCTCCGCCTCCTCACCCCGGCGCTCGCGATCCTCGCGGGCCTCGGCGCGATGTGGGCGGCGCTCGCGTTCGGCGGCGGCGCCGACCCGCTCGCGATCGACGACTCCGGCCCGCTCGTCCGCTACGGCCTGCCCGCGGCGACGATGCTCCGCAACCTCTCGGTCGCGACCGCGTTCGGCGGCCTCGTGCTCGCGTGCTTCGCCCTCGCCCCCGGCAGCCGCGACTGGAACCGCACGCTTGACCTCGCCGCGCTCGCGACCGGCGTCGCGACCGCGCTGCAGGCGTGCATCGCCTTCGCGACCTTCCGCCAGCTCGTCTCGAACCCCGTGACCGCCGACGACGAGTTCGGCAGGCTGCTGCAGTTCGTCTTCACGCAGACCGAGCCGGGCCGGCTGAGCCTCGGCACGCTCCTCGCGTTCGCCCTGCTCACCGTCGTGCTGCTCGTCGCGCGCGGCTCGACCGCGGTCGCCTTCACGGTCGTCGCGTGGGCCGTGCCGTTCTGGCTCATCGCCTCCGGCGGCCACGCGGGCGGCACCGCGAACCACGCGCTCGCGGTCTCCTCGCTCCTCCTGCACCTCGTCTTCGTCTCGATCTGGCTCGGCGGCCTCCTGCACGCGGGCCTGCTCGCGAAGGGCCGCGACGACGCTCCCGCGCCGGGCGCATCCGCGTCGGGCGCATCCGCCCCCGACGTCGCCTACCGCGACGTGCTCGAGCGCTACTCGACGCTCGCGCTCGTGAGCTTCGGCGTCGTCGCGTTCACCGGCGTCGTCTCGGCGTGGGTGCGCATGGAGGGCGACTGGCTGAGCGACTACGGCATCCTCGCGATCGCCAAGGCAGTGCTGCTCGTCGCGCTCGGCGCCTTCGGCGCGTGGCAGCGGATGCGCATCCTGCGCCCCGCGCGCGAGTCGCGCGAGCGGGTGGGCAGCGGGGCGGTCGCTGCGATCCTCGCGCTCGAGCTCGTGGTGATGGGCGTCACCGCGGGCGTCGCCGCGGGGCTCGCGCGCACCGCGACGCCGGTGCCCGAGGTGCCGCCGGGCGCCGAGGCGACGCCGGCGGAGATCCTCACGCAGCAGCCGCTGCCACCCGAGTTCACGCTGCTGCGGCTCGTCACCGAGTGGCGGATCGATCCGCTCTGGACGGTCGCGTGCGCGCTCTTCGCCTTCTTCTACCTCACGGGCGTCGCGCGCCTCGCGCGCCGCGGCGACCGCTGGCCCGTCGGGCGCACGTTCGCGTGGCTCGCGGGCGTCGCGCTCCTGTGGTGGTGCACGAACGGCGCGCTGAACGTCTACCAGGAGTTCCAGTTCTCGCTCCACATGCTCGTGCACATGCTGCTCGGCATGGCCGTGCCGGTGCTGCTCGTGCCGGGCGCGCCCATCACGCTCGCGATGCGCGCGATCGCCAAGCGCCGCGACGGCTCGATGGGCGGTCGCGAGTGGCTCATGGCGATCGTGCACTCGAAGTACCTGCAGGTCGTCGGCCACCCGGTCGTCGCGGCGATCATCTTCGTCGCGAGCCTGTGGCTGTTCTACTTCACGCCGCTGTTCGAGTGGTCGATGCGCGACCACCTCGGGCACGTGTGGATGGTCGTGCACTTCGTCGGCTCGGGCTACCTGTTCGTGCAGGCCATCATCGGCGTCGACCCGGGGCCGGCCCGACCGCCGTACCCGCTGCGGCTCACGCTGCTGCTCGGCACGATGGTGTTCCACGCCTTCTTCGGGCTGAGCCTCATGATGGGCGACGCGCTCCTGCTCGCCGACTGGTTCGGCGCGATGGGCAACGGCCTCGACGCGCTCGAGGACCAGCGGGTCGGCGGCGGCATCGCGTGGTCGGTCGGCGAGGTGCCCACGGTGATCATGGCGATCATCACGACGATCACGTGGTCGCGCAGCGACAAGAAGGAGCAGGTGCGCACCGACCGGGCCGCCGCGCGCGACGGCGACGCGGAGCTCGGCGCGTACAACGCGATGCTCGAGAGGATGGGGAAGCGATGAGCGACACCGACGTGCAGGCCGCCGACGAGCGGCACGAGCAGTACCTGCCGGAGGAGCTCGCGGCGTTCGCGCGCGGGCGGGAGTTGCGGCTCACGATCGTGCGGCACGCGGAGACCGAGCACAACATCAACCACCTCATGCAGGGCTGGTCCGACTCGCCGATCACCGAGCTCGGGCGCCGGCAGATCGAGGCGGTCGCGCACCGGCTCTCGGCCGAGCGCTTCGACCTCGCCTTCTGCTCCGACCTGCAGCGCACCCGCACGACGGCCGAGGGCATCCTCGCGGCGCTCGACCCGGCGCCCGCGATCGAGCACACCGAGCTGCTGCGCGAGTGGAACTTCGGCAGCCACGAGGAGCGCCCCGCCGCCGACGTGTGGCAGGAGGTGATCGTCGAGCACGGCTTCGAGGTCGACCGCGAGCTGAGCGCGCTCCGCTCGATCGCCGAGCAGGTCGGCTGGCGCGGTGTGTTCGACACCGTCGCGCAGCTCGACGCGACCGGTCAGGCCGAGCAGGCGGCCGCGATCGTCGTCCGGGCCGACAGCGCGATCGAGCACATGGTGCGCGCGGCCGCCGACGTGCGCGGCGAGGCGCCCGTGCACGTGCTCGTCGTCTCGCACGGCGGGTTCATCACGTCGCTCCTCCGGCAGCTCGTGCCCGAGCTCACGCCCGACGTCATCCTGCCCAACTGCTCGGTGACCACGGTGTCGCTCCCCGCGCGCACGACCGTGTGGCAGCTCGACGCGCTCGGCGAGGTCGCGCCGGTCGGCGCGCGCTGATCCGGCGAGCGGGGGAGCCTCACTCGCGCGAGGGCAGGTGCACCTCGATCTCGTAGAGCTCGCGCGGGTCGGCCTCGTCGACGCGCTCGCCCGACAGGCCGAGCTTCGCGTAGAAGTGCTTCGCGACCTCGAGCGACTGCCACTCGAGCACGCGCACCTTCGTGTGGTGCTCGGCCCACTCCCGCACCGCCTCGAACAGCGCCGTGCCCGCCCCGCGGCCCCGCGCATCCGGTGACACCCACAGGTCGTGCATGCGGGCGATCGACCAGTCGCGGTGCGGAGCCGGCCCGTAGTCCTGCGCGGCGGCGTAGCCGATGACGCGCCCGCCCTGCTCGGCGACGACGATGTGGTGCGCGGGGTTCTCGACGAGCGCGACGAGCCGCTCGCGGTAGCGGTCGACCTTCTCGTCCTCCTCGTCGACCGAGCGGTGCCGGGCGAACAGGGGCAGCAGCGCCTCGGCGTCCGCGACCGTCGCCGGCCGGATGAGCATCGCCCCGTCGTCCATGGCGTCACCCTATCCGCAGGCGCGCGGCGGGCGTCGCGTTGTGCGGGGGCGCCAAAGACGGCGGATGCGCAGGGCCCGGTGGGGCAGGATGGCTCCTCGTGAACATGTGGTTGCAATGGCTGCTCGCGATGCACCTCAAGAGCCGCGGCAAGCCCGCGCTCGGCATCGGCGACGTGGCGAGGACGACGTTCCGGGTGCTCCCGAGCGACATCGACCTGCTCGGCCACATGAACAACGGCCGCTACCCGTCGTACATGGACCTCGCGCGCGTCGACATGACGAACCGCACGGGCATGACGGCGGCGCTCGGCCGCGCGGGCATCTACGCGGTGGTCGGGCAGTCGTCGATGGTCTTCCGCCGCTCGCTCGACCTGTGGCAGCGCTTCGACATCGAGACGGCGGTGCTCGGCGGCGACGAGCGCGCGATCTACCTCGTGCAGCGCTTCGTCGTCGACGGCGAGGTGCACGCACGCGGCATCGTGCAGGGCCGGTTCATCGAGCGGGGCGTCGGCACCGCGAGGATCGCGCGCGTCGTCGAGGTGCTCGAGGCCGCGGGCATCCGGGTCGAGCTGCCCGAGCTGCCCGACCAGGTCGCCGAGTGGGCGCGCCTCAACGCGCTGCCGCCCGCGCGCGCGAGCCACGCCTCCGACTGGGCCGGGCGCGTCCCGCGCTGACCCGCCGCCCGCTCAGGGGCGCAGCAGCTCGAGCGCCGCGTGCGCCGCGTTGTGGCCGCCGATGCCCGAGACGGCACCGCCGCGCCGCGCGCCGGAGCCGGCCATCAGGATGCGCGGGTGGGCCGTCTCGACGCCCCACGCCTCGGCCCGCCAGGTGGGGTCCTCCTCGAGCCACGGCCACGACAGCGGCCCGTGGAAGATGTTGCCGCCCGGCATCGCGAGCGACTGCTCGATGTCGCGGGTCGTGCGCGTCTCGATCGCGGGGCCGCTGCGCCCCTCGAGCAGCAGCGGCTCGATCGGCTCCGCGAGCACCGAGTCGAGCGACGCGATCACCGCCCGCTCGAGCTCCGCGCGCATCCGCTCGTTGGTCTCGTCGGTCAGCAGCCGGTCGGGCACGTGCAGCCCGAAGACGGTGAGCGTCTGGGCGCCGGATGCGCGGAGGTCGTCGCCGAGGATCGTCGGGTCGGTGAGCGAGTGGCAGTAGATCTCGCACGGGAGCGGCTCCGGGATCGTGCCGCCGAGCGCCTCGGCGTACGCGCGCTCGAGCTGCGCGTAGGTCTCGTTGATGTGGAAGGTGCCGCCGAACGCCGCCTCGGGCGCGATGTCCTCGCGCAGCCGCGGGAGGCGCGAGAGCAGCATGTTGACCTTGACCTGCGCGCCCTCGGGACGCGCGGTCTCGGGCGCCTCGGGGCCGAGCAGCTCGGCGAGCACGTGCGGCGCGACGGCCGAGAGCACGAGGTCGAACTGCGCGGTGAGCTCGGTGCCGATCGCGACACCGGGCGAGCCCGTCGGCAGCCCCCCGAGGTTCTCGCTCCAGGTGACCTCGCCGTCGGGGGTCACGCGCGTGACGGTCACCTCGGTGAGGATCGTCGCGCCGGCCTTCCGCGCCGCGAGCTCGAGCTCGCCGGAGACCTGGCCCATGCCGCCGATCGGGACGTCCCAGTCGCCGGTGCCGCCGCCGATCACGTGGTACAGCAGGCAGCGGTTCTGCTCGAGGCCCGGGTCGGCGAGGGACGCGAACGTGCCGATGAGCGCGTCGGTCGCGATGACGCCGCGCGCGACGTCGCTGCGCACCGCGCGCTCGATCGCGTCGGCGATGGGCGCGTCGACGATCTCGGACCACGCGGATGCGCGGCCCGCGGCCGCGCGCGCCGCCTCCTTCGAGGGGAGGGGCTGCGTGAGCGTGGGGAAGAGTGCCGCCGCGAGCCGGGTCGTGCGGTCGTAGAAGGCCGCGAAGCCGTCGGCGTCCTCGGCCGCGCCGATCGCCGCGAAGGACGCACGCGTCGCGGCCTCGTCGCCCGCGTCGATCAGCAGGCCCCGGTCGCCGCCGGGCACCGGCGTGTACGACGAGTAGCGGCGCCGCGCGAGCCGCACGTCGAGGCCGAGGTCGTCGATGATCTGCCGCGGCATGAGGCTCACGAGGTAGCTGTAGCGCGACAGGCGCGCGTCGAGCCCCTCGAACGCCTGCGCCGAGACTGCGGCGCCGCCGACCGTCGGCAGGCGCTCGAGCAGCGTGACGTCGACGCCCGCTCGGGCGAGGTAGGCGGCCGCGGTCAGGCCGTTGTGGCCACCGCCGATGATCGCGACGCTCGGCATGGTCGTCCTCCTCAGGTCGCGGCCCGGGGGGAGCCAGGGCCGACCCCCATACGATATGCGGCATGACCGACCAGTCCAGGGACGACGACTTCGACGCGCTCATCGCCGAGGGCATCGAGCGCGCCGAGGCCGAGCGGGCCCGCCGCGCGGCGCTCGCGGACGCCGACCCCGACGACGCCGAGCCGGTCGAGATCGTCGCCGAGCAGGACGCCGAGCAGGACCTGGACGAGCCGCTCCGCCCTGCCGCCGAGCGCTTCTCCTTCAGCGGTCCTGCGTTCGAGGTCGACGACGCGACGTTCGCGGCCGCCGTGCGGGCGTACGAGCCGGTGCCCGTGCCCGGCGGCGCGCGCACGGCGGAGGAGTCGCCGACCTCCGGCTGGTCGCTCGCGCAGGAGCGCGAGGAGGAGCCGACGGTGCAGATGGATGTCGCGGAGCTGCACGCGGAGCTCGCGGCGTCCGCGCCCGAGCCCGTCGACGCGGAGGAGCCCGCGGACGACCCGTTCGCGGCCCGGACGCCCTCGAGGCGGGAGCTGCGCGAGGCGGCGCCCGCGCCGACGCCCGCGACGAGGCCCGCGCCGAGCAGGCCCGCGGTGCCGAACGCCCCGATCACGAGCGCCCGCGCCCCGACGCCCGCCGCATAGGCGGCCCCGCCCGCGAGCTCCTCGACGAGGCGGAGCACCGCGTCCGACGCGAGCTCGTACGCACGGCCGGCGAGCATCGTGTCGTCGTGCAGCCGCTCGAGCTCCGTGACGAGCGCGTTCGCGGCAGCGGCGCGCGCGTCGAGCTCGACCGCGCACGAGCGCAGGCCTGCCATGCTCACGCCGGGCGCGGCCGCGACCCGCAGGTCGGGCGCGGAGCGCAGCGCGATCGCAGCGCCCCGCACGCGCCACTCCGCGTCGCGAAGGCGCGCGCACGCGACGCCCGTGACGGTGCTGTCCCACGTGACGGGCGCCCACGCCTTCACCGGCGGCGGCGACGACCACGCCCCGGCGGACGGCGCGCCGCCGAACGAGCCGCCCCCGCCATCGCGGCCACCGGCCCCCGCGCCGCTCACAGCGCGCCCTCGATCGAGAGCAGCAGCTGGCCGAGCTCGTGCTCCTCCGCCTCGAGGCGATCGCGGAGCACGCGGCACCGGTCGTCGAACGCGTCGCGCGCCGGCCCGAGCCAGTCGCCCTGCCCGTGGAGCACGACGGTCGCGGCGGCGTCGCGCCTCGCCCCCGGCCGTCACCCGTGGTGGTGCCGCGCCGCCCCC
>NZ_JANQCH010000050.1 GCF_024723325.1 Agrococcus sp. HG114 | reverse complement strand
CGCCCGCCGACATGTACACGTATGGGGTCGTCGGCAGCGTCGGATTTGTATAAGAGACAGGCCCTGCCGCGGGTCGACGCGGAGGCGATCGACGCGTCGCTCCTCGCCCGCGCCGCCGCGAGGGGCGCCGCCGAGGTGCGCGAGGCCCTCTACCTGCGCGAGGCCGACGCGGTGCCGTCGGCGGGGCCGAAGCGGGTGTCGCAGTGACCGCGCCCGGCGCGGCGCCCGCGCGGATCCGCACCGCCGGCAGCGACGACCTCGACGCGATCATGGCGCTCGAGCACGCCGCGTTCGGCGCGAGCGCGTGGCAGCGCGACACGATGCGCGCGGAGGTCGCGAGCGAGTGGGGGCGCTACATCGTCGCGGTCGACGACGCGGATGCGGTGGTCGGCTACGCGGGCCTGCGCGCCGTGGGCGTGGAGGGCGACGTGCAGACGATCGCCGTCGAGGAGGGGTGGCGCGGTCGCGGGCTCGGCCGGGCGCTGCTCGCGGAGCTGCTCGCCGAGGCGGCGCGGCGCGGCGTGCAGGAGCTCTTCCTCGAGGTGCGCGCCGACAACCCCGTCGCGCGCGCGCTGTACGAGTCGACGGGGTTCCGCGAGATCGGGGTGCGGCCCGGCTACTACCAGCCCGAGGGCGTCGACGCGGTCGTGATGAAGCGGGAGGCGCGATGAGCGCGGCGGCACCGGTGGTGCTCGGCATCGAGACGAGCTGCGACGAGACGGGCGTGGGCATCGTGCGCGGCACCGAGCTGCTCGCGAACCGCATCGCCTCGTCGATGGAGCTGCACGCGCGCTTCGGCGGCGTCGTGCCCGAGATCGCCGCGCGCGCGCACCTCGAGCAGATGCAGCCGACGATCCTCGCCGCGCTCGACGACGCGGGGCTCACGCTCGACGACCTCGACGCGGTCGCCGTGACCGCCGGCCCCGGGCTCGCGGGCGCGCTCATGGTGGGCATCGGCGCGGCGAAGGGCCTCGCGACCGCGCGCGAGCTGCCGCTCTACGGCGTCAACCACCTCGTCGGCCACGTCGCCGCCGACGTGCTCTCGGGGGAGCCGCTCGAGCTGCCCACGGTCGCGCTGCTCGTCTCGGGCGGCCACACGTCGCTGCTCGTGGTGCGCGAGCTCGCGGGCGACGTCGAGCTGCTCGGCGAGACGATCGACGACGCCGCGGGCGAGGCGTTCGACAAGACGGCGCGGCTGCTGGGCCTCAGCTATCCCGGCGGCCCCTCGATCGACGCGGCGGCGGTCGGCGGCGACCCCGCGGCGATCCGGTTCCCGCGCGGGCTCACCGCGCCGAAGGACCGCGAGCGGCACCGCTTCGACTTCTCGTTCTCGGGGCTCAAGACCGCGGTCGCGCGCCACGTCGAGCGAGCGGAGGCGGCGGGGGAGCCGCTGCCGATCGCCGACGTCGCGGCGAGCTTCCGCGAGGCGGTCGTCGACGTGCTCGTCGCGAAGGCGCTCGACGCGTGCGCCGAGCTCGGCATCCCGCGGCTCCTGCTCGGCGGCGGCGTGGTCGCGAACCGGCGGCTGCGCGAGGTCGCCGCCGAGCGCGCCGACGCGGCGGGGGTGCTGCTGCGCATCCCGCCGCTCGACCTGTGCACCGACAACGGCGCGATGATCGCGGCGGTCGGCGCGATGCTCGTCGCGCGCGGCGACGCGCCGAGCCCCGCGGGCTTCGCAGCCGAGTCGACGCTCGACGCGAGCACGGTGCAGGTCACGGGCGATGCGCCGATCCACAGCCCGGGCTGGCAGGATCGGGGTCGAGCGGGACGAGGGGGCACGGCATGACGAGCAGCGCGTGGCAGCAGCCGGGGTGGGGCGCGCCGCCGCCCTACCGGCCCGCGGCGGCGCCGCAGCCGGCCCCGTGGAGCGCGCCGACGCATCCGGGGCCGCGGACGAACACGCTCGCGATGCTCGCGATCCTCGCCGCCGCGAGCGGCACGACCATCCTCATCGGGCTCGGCTCGATCGCCGCGATCGTGCTCGGCGGGATCGCGCTCGGGCAGGTCCGGCGCACCGGCGAGGACGGCCGCCTGCTCGCGCTCTGGGCGATCATCCTCGGCGCCGTGACGCTCGTGGCGCTCGCGATCGCGACCGTCACCGGCATCGCGATGATCGTCGAGCTCGTCGCGCAGGTGCAGCCGCCCCGGTAGGCGATACGGTGGGGTCGCGCACCCGCGCGCGTGCCGAGGAGGATCCCGTGACCGAGCAGTTCCCGCAGGCCGACGACCGCTTCCGTCGCCCCGACAGCGAGGGCGGCGAGCACGTCGCGCCCGAGGCGCACGCGCAGCCCGCGGCCGAGTTCGGGCAGGCTCCGGTCGCCGGCGGCGAGCAGCAGCCCTACGGCCAGCAGTCGTACGACCAGCAGCCGTACGCGGGCGGGATGAGCGCCCCCGGCTACGGCCAGCCCTCCGCCCCCGTCGACGGCCCGTACGGCCAGGCGGGCACGACCGGCCACGGACAGCCGGCCTACGGCCAGCAGCCGGGCTACGGCGAGCAGCAGCCCTACGGCCAGCAGCCGTACGGCCAGCCCGGCTACGGCGAGCAGCCGGCGGCGCCCTACGGGCAGCAGCCGGGCTACGGCGAGCAGCCGTCCGCACCCTACGGCCAGCCGGGCTACGGCGAGCAGCCCTCGGCCCCCTACGGCCAGCCGGGCTACGGCGAGCAGGGCACGGGCTACGGGCAGCAGCCCGGCTACCAGCCCGCGGGGTACGCGCAGCCCGGCTACAGCCCGGCGCCGGGCTACGGGCAGTCGGCGCCCTACGGCGACCCCGCGGCCGGCTACGCGCCCGCCGCCTACGGCGCCGCTCCCGGTCAGCGCAAGCTCACCGGCATCACGATCGCCGCCCTCATCCTCGGCGGCCTGGGCTTCCTCGGCATGTGGGCGGCCGGCTCGGGCTGGCTGTTCGCGCTCATCGGTGCGATCCTCGGCTTCATCGCGATGAAGAAGAACCCCGAGGGCCGTCCGTGGCCGATGATCGCGGCGATCGGCAGCTCGGTCGTGTTCATCATCTGCATCGTGCTGGTCATCATCATGCTCGTGAACTGGATCCCCTACCTGACCCAGATCAGCCAGTACTGATCACGGATGCGCGCGGTCCGCGAGGATCGCGCGGTGGCGGCTGCCGACACGGGTCGCGATGAGCGTCGCCCGCTCGTCGCCCTTGAGCTTGAGGCGCCTGCGCAGCGCCGCCGGATCGACGTCGGCGCCGCGCTTCTTGATCTCGAGCTCGCCGATGCCGAGCTCGCGCAGCCGCTGCGCGATGCGCCGCTCGTCGAGCGGCAGCGTCTCACGCACCCGGAAGGCCTGCGCGAGGGGCGTCGCGACGAGCGCGTCTCCCGTGAGGTACGCGATCTGCTCGCTCACGCTGCGGGCGCCGAGGCGCTCGGCGAGCGCGCCGATGAGCTCGGCGCGGATCACGGCGCCCGCCGGCTCGTAGAGCCACTCGCCGAGCTCGCCCGGCTCGGGATGTGCCGGCTCGCCCGTGAGCTCGGCCGCGACCCCGTCGCCCAGCACGAGCGCGCTCCGGGGTGCTGCCGGGCGGGCGAGCGCGCCCGTCCAGACGACCGCCTCGACCGTCTCGAGCCCGTCGGTCACCCACTGCTGCTCGGCGTCGGTCGGCAGCAGCGCGCGGTCGATGCCGGGCGCGAGCTTCACGCCCGCCGGCTGCGCGGCGGCGCGGGCGAAGACGGCGTCGAGCGGCGGCGACCAGTCGCCCGGGTCGCTCAGGCGCCGCCCGCCCTCGCGCCGAGCGGGGTCGAACCAGAGCGCCTCGGCGTCGACGGGCGTCTCGAGCGCGTCGCCGTGCACGACCCTCGCGTGCCACGCGGCGAGGTTGTAGGCCGCGATCGCGGCGGTCACCTCGTCGCGCTCGACCGCGGTGACCTCGAGCCCGAGCGTCGCGAAGGCGAGCGCGTCGGCGCCGATCCCGCACCCCAGGTCGGCGACCGAGACGATGCCCGCCTCGCGCATCCGCCCGGCGTGGTGCGCCGCGACCCTGAGGCGCGTGGCCTGCTCGAGGCCCGCCTCGGTGAAGAGCATGCCCGCGGCGAACTCGCCGAACTTCGCCCTCGCCCGCCGGCGCAGCCGCGCCTGGGTGAGCACCGCCGCGACGAGCCGCGGATCGTGGCCCTCAGCGCGGAGCGCGGCGACCGTGCGCACGACCTCGTCGCCGCCGAGCCCCGCGTCGGCGCGGTCGAGCAGGGCGAGCCCCTCCTTCGAGAGCAGCAGTCGCAGCGCGTCGGCGTCCATCGCACTCATCCAACACCACGGGGCCCAGCGCGCCGCCGTCCGGTTGGCACTCATGTTGACCGAGTGCCAACTCTCGCCGTAGGCTGGCTCGTGGCGTCCGGCACGATCGGACGCGCCCCAGAGTCTGACAAGAAAGAGGCAACCGTGTCGGTTTCCATCAAGCCGCTCGAGGACCGCATCGTCATCAAGCAGGTCGAGGCAGAGACGACCACTGCAAGCGGTCTCGTCATCCCTGACACCGCCAAGGAGAAGCCCCAGGAGGGCGAGGTCGTGGCGGTGGGCCCCGGCCGCATCGACGACAACGGCAACCGCGTGCCGATCGACGTGAGCGTCGGCGACAAGGTGCTCTACTCGAAGTACGGCGGCACCGAGGTCAAGTTCGGTGCCGACGAGTACCTCGTGCTCTCGGCCCGCGACGTGCTCGCGATCGTCGAGCGCTGAGCCAGCACGCATCAGCGCGGCGGCGCCCCTGCGGGGGCGCCGCCTTCGCCGTTCTGAGGGAGGGATGATGCGCGAGCAGCGCAGCGCCGGCGCGACCGGGCTCTGGTACGCGCTGTTCGCGTACGCGTTCTGGGGCGTCGTGCCCGTCTACCTGCAGCTGACGAAGGGCATCGACGGCTTCGAGCTCATCGGCTGGCGCGTGCTCGCCTCGGTCGCGGTCGCGTTCGGCCTCGTCGCGATGACGCGCGGGTGGGCGAGGCTGCGCGGGATCCTCCGCAGCCGGCGCGACACCTGGACGCTCGTGGTCGCAGGCCACGCCGTGCTCGTCAACTGGACCGCGTTCATCATCGGCGTGCTGACCGACCGGGTGCTCGAGACGAGCCTGGGCTACTTCCTCAACCCCCTCGTGAGCGTCGTGCTCGCGGTGCTCTTCCTCGGGGAGCGGCTGCGCCCCGTGCAGTGGGTCGCGGTGGGGCTCGGCGCCGTCGGCGTCATCGTCATGGTCGTCGGCTACGGCGAGGTGCCGTGGATCGGGCTCATCGTCGCGCTCTCGTTCGGCGTCTACGGCCTGATCAAGAAGCGCGTGGGCGGGTCGGTGGATGCGCTGTCGGGGTTCACGATCGAGACCACGGCCGCGCTCCCCGCGTCGCTCGTCATGCTCGCGGTCGCGATCTCGCTCCACGGCGTCACGGTGGGCGCGAACGGGGCGGCCGGCATCTGGGGCACCGTGGGGCTCGGGCTCGTCACCGCGATCCCGCTCCTCGCGTTCGCGGCGGCCGCGCGGCGGATCTCGCTCACCGCCCTCGCCTTCACGCAGTACCTCGCGCCGATCATCTCGTTCCTCTTCGGCGCGTTCGTCATGCTCGAGCCGATGCCCCTCGAGCGCTGGATCGGCTTCTGCCTCGTGTGGCTCTCGCTCGTGCTCGTCTCGGTCGACCTCCTCGGCCGGCGCCTCCGCAGGCCGCGGCCCGTCCCGCCCGCCGCCTGAGCGCATCCGCCCCTCAAGGCGCGCCCAGGATGCGCCGTTGCCTCGCGCAGGCCGGGTCGCGTGCGCCAAGACCGTTACCAGGACGTAACGCGGAAGGGCCGAAATGCGCGCGGTGCTCGCTTACTGTGGTGCAAACGCGCGCGACAGCGCGCGTCCCACGCAACTGAGGAGCACAATGCAGTCCTTCCTTCGCACCAAGGGGTCGCAGCCCCGCCGTGCCGCGGCGCTCGGCGCCGCGACCGCCGGCGTCCTGCTGCTCGCCGCCTGCGCCGGCGGCGGCACCCCGTCCCCCTCCGGCTCCGCCGGCCCCACCGAGGGCTCGGGCGAGACCGACACCTCGTTCGTCATCGGCACGATCCTGCCCCAGACGGGCAACCTCGCGTTCCTCGGCCCGCCCGAGTTCGCGGGCGTGGACCTCGCCGCCGCCGACCTCGAGGAGGCGGGCTTCGAGTTCGAGGTCGACGTGCAGCACCGCGACTCCGGCGACACCACGACCGACATCGCGACCGCGTCGGCGGGCGAGCTCATCTCCGCTGGTGCGGACGTCGTCATCGGCGCCGCGTCGTCGGGCGTGTCGTTCACGTTCATCGACCAGCTCATCGACGCGCAGGTGGTGCAGATCTCGCCGGCGAACACGTCGCCCGACTTCTCGGATTACGAGGACGAGGGGTTCTACTGGCGGACCGCGCCCTCCGACGTGCTGCAGGGCCGCGTGCTCGGCAACCTCATGACGGGCGACGGCGCGGCGAGCGTCGGATTCATCACGATCAACGACCCGTACGGCACCGGCCTCCAGGAGAACGCGGCCGCGGCGGTCGAGGCCGCGGGCGGCACGGTCGCCGCGAGCGTGCTCTACAACCCCGGCGACACGAACTTCTCGTCGCAGGTCGCCGAGGTCGTCGCGGCCCAGCCCGACGCGATCGCGATCATCGCGTTCGCGGAGACGGCGCAGATCGTGCCGGAGCTCGTGACGCAGGGCTTCCCGGCCTCGGGGATGTACTTCGTCGACGGCAACCTGTCGAACGACTACAACTTCCCCGAGGGCACGCTCGACGGCGCGAAGGGCACGCTGCCCGGCAACCCCGCCGACGAGACGTTCCGCGACCGCCTGCTCGAGCAGGACCCGAACCTGCAGGACTTCTCGTACGGCCCGGAGTCGTACGACGCGGTCATCCTCGCGGCCCTCGCGGCGGCGCAGGGCGGCAGCGCCGACGCGATCACCATCCGCGACAACCTGCAGGCGGTGTCGACCGAGGGCACGGAGTGCACCGAGGTCGCCGAGTGCCTGCAGCTCATCGCCGACGGCGAGGACATCGACTACAACGGTCCCTCGGGCCCGATCGAGTTCGACGAGAACGGCGACCCCACCGAGGCGTACATCGGCATCTACCAGTACGGTGCCGACAACAAGTACTCCTTCCTGAACGCGGAGTTCGGCTCGCTCAACGAGTGACCTGACGCGCACGAGAGGGCCCCGCTGCGGCGGGGCCCTCTTGCTGCGCCGTGCGCACCTCGCTGTGCCGCCGGGGCCGCCGGGCGACGGCAGAGGGCCCCGCTGCGTGCAGCGGGGCCCTCGTGACGCGGGACTACGGCGTGGTCGGCTCGTCCTCGGCCGGGGGAGTGGTGGCCCGGGTCGCCCCCGACGCGCCGCGGCCCGGCTCGACGACCGTGGGCTGCGCGCCCGTGCGTGCCTTCTCCTCGACGTCGGTCGCGAGCGTCCCGAGGTAGAGCTGGATGACCTTCGGGTCGTTGAGCATCTCGCGGCCGGTCCCGGTGTAGGCGTCCTTGCCCTGGTCGAGCACGTACGCGCGGTGCGCGATCTGCAGGCATCGGCGGGCGTTCTGCTCGACCATCACGATCGTCACCCCGTGGCTGTTGATCTCGGCGACGCGCAGGAACGTCTCGTCCTGGCGGACGGGGCTCAGTCCCGCGCTCGGCTCGTCGAGCAGCAGCACGGCCGGGTCCATCATGAGCGCGCGCCCCATCGCGACCATCTGGCGCTCGCCGCCCGAGAGGCTCCCGGCCCGCTGCTTGCGCCGCTTCACGAGCTCGGGGAAGAGCGCGCCGACGAACTCGAAGCGCTCCTTGAACATCTTCGGCTCCTGGAAGAGCCCCATCTCGAGGTTCTCCTCGATCGTGAGCGAGGGGAACACGTTGTTGTTCTGCGGCACCATGCCGACGCCCTTGCTGACGAGCTTGTCGGCCTTGAGGCCGGTGATCTCGTCGCCGTTGAGCAGCACCGAGCCCTCGCGGATGCTCACCTGCCCGAACACGGCCTTGAGCAGCGTCGACTTGCCGGCGCCGTTCGGGCCGATGATGCCGATGAGGTCGCCCTGGTTCGCGACGATCGAGCAGCCGTTCAGGATGTTGACGCCCGGCAGGTAGCCCGCGACGAGGTCCCTCGTCTCGAGCACCGGCGTCGCGGTCGCTCCGGTCGCGGTCATCGCTGGCCCTCCTGATCGTCTGCGCGTGCCGCATCGGCGGGGGCGGATGCCTCGGGGTCGATGGGCACCTCCTCCTCGGCCGCCTCGTGGATCTGCGCCACCTGCTGGTTCGTCAGCGTGCCGAGGTCGGTGTCGTGGTGCGCGCCGAGGTACGCGTCCACGACCGCCTGGTCCTGCATGATCGTCTCGGGCGGACCCTCGGCGACGACCCGGCCCTCCGCCATCACCACGACCCAGTCGGAGATGTGGCGCACCATGTGCATGTCGTGCTCGACGAAGAGCACGGTCATGCCGTCGTCCTTGAGCCCCTTCACGTGGTCGAGCAGCGACTGCGTGAGCGCGGGGTTCACGCCGGCCATCGGCTCGTCGAGCATCACGAGGGTCGGCTCGCTCATGAGCGCGCGCGCCATCTCGAGCAGCTTGCGCTGCCCGCCCGAGAGCGACGCGGCGTAGTCCTCGCGCTTCGCATCGAGCTTGAACCGGGCGAGCAGCGCGTCGGCGCGCTCGACGTTCGCCGCCTCCTGCTTCGCCCACAGCGGCCGGACGAGGGCCGCGAAGATGCCCTCGCCGCGCTGGTCGCGCGCGCCGAGCAGCATGTTCTGCAGCACCGTGAGGCGGCCGAGCGACTTCGTGAGCTGGAAGGTGCGCACCATCCCGCGGCGCGCGACCTTGTGGCTCGGCACGTGCGCGAGCGACTGGCCCTCGAACGACCAGGTGCCCTTGTTCGGCCGGTCGAATCCCGTGAGCAGGTTGAAGAACGTCGTCTTCCCCGCGCCGTTCGGCCCGATGAGCGCGGTGATCATGCCCCGCGGGATCTCGACGTGCTCGACGTCGACGGCCGTGAGGCCGCCGAACTGCCGCACGACGCCGTCGGCGACGACGATCGGGTCGACCTTCTTGCAGCCGGGGCCGACCTCGCCGTCGACGAGCGGATGCGTGGTGGGAGGCGTGGTCGTCTCAGACATTGAACGACAGCTCCTTCTTGTTGCCGAGGATGCCCTGTGGTCGGAAGACCACCAGCAGCATCAGTGCGATGCCGATGAGTACGAACCGGATCTGCCCTGCTTGCGAGCCGGACATCTCGCCGAACACGCCCATCCCGTGCAGCACGTTGATGATGCCGCCCGTGAGCGAGAGCAGCACCCAGAAGAGGATGGAGCCCAGCAGGGGCCCGAACACCGTCGCGGCGCCGCCGAGCAGCAGGGCCGTCCAGATGTAGAAGGTCATCGTCGTCGCGAAGTTGTCGGGCTGCACGGCGCGGGGCAGCACGAACATGACGCCGGCGACCGCGCCCATGACGCCGCCGAGCACGAGCGCCTGCATCTTGTAGCTGTAGACGTTCTTGCCGAGCGAGCGCACGGCGTCCTCGTCCTCGCGGATGCCCTTGATGACGCGGCCCCACGGGCTGCGCATGAGCAGCCACACGAGGATGAGCGCGACGATCACGAGCGACCAGGCGACGATGCGCACCCAGGTGTCGTAGGCGGTCGCGGTCCAGGGGCCGAACCCGTAGGTGCTGCCCGTGAGCGGGTTCATCGCGTCGAAGTCGCCCTTGTAGTCCTGGCCGCGCAGGCCCTGCGAGCCGCCCGTGACGGCGGTGAGGTCCTGCGTGCGGACGGTGAAGCGGATGATCTCGGCGGCCGCGATCGTCACGATCGCGAGGTAGTCGCCGCGCAGCCGCAGCGTCGGGATGCCGAGGATGAGCGCGAAGATCACCGCGGCGACGACCGCGACGAGCACCGCGACCACGAACGACAGCCACGCGGGCCAGCCGAGCGTCGCCGTCGGGTCGACCATCATCGTGAAGATCGCGAACGCGTACGCCCCGATCGCCATGAAGCCCGCGTGCCCGAAGTTCAGCAGGCCCGAGTAGCCGAAGTGGATGTTGAGGCCGATCGTCGCGAGCGCGAACGCCGCGGTGGTGGGCGAGAGGATCTCGCCGGCAGCCGTGTTGAGGATGGAGAGGAAGTCCATGGGTCAGCCGATCCTTTCCCGGCGGCCGAGGATGCCCTGCGGCCGGAACAGCAGCACCAGGATGAGCACCAGCAGCGCGATCGCGTAGCGGAGGTCGGGTGCGATGAACAGCGTCGCGATCTCGGTCACGAGGCCGATGACGAGCGCGCCCACGAGCGCGCCGAACGCGCTGCCGAGGCCGCCGAGCGTGACGGCGGCGAACAGCAGGAGCAGGATCGTGAAGCCGACGTCCCACTTGATGTTCGCGCCGATGAAGTAGGTGTAGAGGATGCCGGCGCCGCCGGTGAGCAGGCCCGCGAGCACCCACACGATGCGGATGACCCGGTCGACGTCGATGCCGGAGGCCGCCGCGAGGCCCGCGTTGTCGCTCACCGCCCGCGTCGCCTTGCCGATGCGGGTGCGGGTCAGGAAGTAGCCGATGGCCAGCAGCACGACGATCGCGATCACCATGCTCACGACGTTCGACATGCGCATGAGGACCGGGCCGACCTGGAGGATCGCGCCCCGTTCGACCGAGAGCCCCTCGGTGCCGCCGCCGATCAGGAACTGGTAGAAGTAGCGCAGCGCGATCGAGAGGCCGATCGTGACGATGAGCACTTGCACGAGCCCCACGCGCCGGCGGCGCAGCGGCTTGAAGATGCCCCAGTCGTGGGCCCAGCCGAACGCGGCGGACGCGACGAGCGTCACGATGACTGCGATCCACGCCGGCCAGTTCACGAGCGTCGTGGTCGCGTAGAAGACGATGCCGCCGAAGGTCAGCAGCTCGCCGTGCGCGAAGTTGTTGACGCCCGTGGTGCCGAAGATGAGGGTGATGCCGATCGCCGCGAGCGCGAGCAGCAGGCCGAAGTTGACGCCCGAGATGATGCGCGACAGCAGCTGCGAGCCGAAGTCGTTCGATCGCGCCCCCGTGTCGCTCGTGCCGCCCGGCGTCGCCTCGCCCGACGGCACCGGCGCGCCGCTCGGGCCGCCCTCGCCGCCCGTCCCGCCGCCCGTGGAGGGGCCGAACGGGAAGAGGACGCCGACCGCGGTCGAGCCTCCGACCTCGAACTCCCGGCTCTCGAAGCTGGGGTCGCGGAGCGTGAGCCCCTCCGGCAGCGTCGACGTGTCGATCGAGACGGTGTACGTGCCGGTCTCCGGCACGCCGATGAGCCAGCGGCCATCGGGGCCTGTCGCCACCGTCTCGTCGACGCCGTTGCCCGTGACGGTGATCTCGACGCCCTCGATGGGCGTCTGGCCGTCGCGGATGATGCCGTTGAAGTTGTAGGGGCTCGGCTGCTCCGTCAGGGGCAGCGGGGCGGCCGCGACCGCGGTCGCACCGCCGGCCACCATCCCCATGACGGCCAGAGCCACAGCGATCACTCGCCGCAGCCCGCTCCGTCGCGGTCTGCTGGACGTCTTCACATGTCCTCCATGCTGTGGGGCGACGAGGAGGCAGGAATGCCGCTCGCCTGATGCCCGTTACATCGGTGGTGACACAGTAGCGGCGCCTTCGCCGCTCCTTGACCAATTCATCCGTCCCCGCGGGCAACTTCACCAGGATGCCGCCGGACCGTAACCGAATCGATACGATGAGAGCGATGGAGATGCGCAATCCGTTCGGGCCGATCGGCCTCACCTACGACGACGTCATGCTGCTGCCGGGGCGGACGGATGTGATCCCCAGCGAAGCCGACACCGCGACGCGGCTCTCGCGTCGCATCCGCCTCGCGATCCCGCTCGTGTCGAGCGCGATGGACACCGTGACCGAGGACCGCATGGCGATCGCCATGGCGCGGCAGGGCGGCATCGGGATCATCCACCGCAACCTCGCGATCGAGGACCAGGCGGCGATGGTCGACCGCGTGAAGCGCTCGGAGTCGGGCATGATCACCGATCCGGTCACGACGCGGCCCGACGCGACGATCGAGGAGGTCGACCGCGTCTGCGGCGAGTTCAAGGTCTCGGGCCTGCCGGTCGTCGACGAGCAGAACGTGCTCGTGGGCATCGTCACGAACCGCGACATGCGGTTCGTGCCGCGCGACGAGTTCGCGACGACGCTCGTGCGCGACATCATGACGCCCTCGCCGCTCAAGACCGCGAAGGTCGGCATCTCCCGCGAGGAGGCGTTCGAGATCTTCCACCAGACGAAGCTCGAGAAGCTGCCGCTCGTCGACGACGAGGGCCGGCTCGGCGGGCTCATCACCGTCAAGGACTTCGACAAGGTCGAGCAGTACCCGAACGCGACGAAGGACCCGCAGGGCCGCCTGCGCGTCGGCGCCGCCATCGGCTTCTTCGGCGACGCGTTCGATCGCGCGGTGGCGCTCGCGGAGGCCGGCGTCGACGTCATCGTCGTCGACACCGCGAACGGCGAGAGCCAGGGCGTGCTCGACATGGTCGCGGCGCTCAAGGGCGACGCGCGCTTCGACGACATCGACATCATCGGAGGCAACGTCGCGACCTACGAGGGCGCGGCCGCGCTCATCGAGGCGGGCGTCGACGCCGTGAAGGTGGGCGTGGGTCCCGGCTCCATCTGCACGACGCGCGTCGTCTCGGGCGTCGGCGTGCCGCAGGTCACGGCCATCTACGACGCCGCCCGCGCCGCGCACGACGCGGGCACCGACATCCCCGTGATCGCAGACGGCGGCCTGCAGTACTCGGGCGACATCGCGAAGGCGCTCGTCGCGGGCGGCTCCTCGGTCATGCTCGGCTCGCTGCTGGCGGGCACGAACGAGAGCCCCGGCGACCTCGTGCTCGTCAACGGCAAGCAGTTCAAGTCGTACCGCGGCATGGGCTCCCTCGGCGCGATGCAGACGCGCGGCAAGAAGACCTCGTACTCGCGCGACCGCTACTTCCAGGCCGACGTGCCGAGCGACGAGCAGCTCATCGCCGAGGGCATCGAGGGCCAGGTGCCCTACCGCGGCCCGCTCGGATCCGTCGCCTACCAGCTCGTCGGCGGCCTGCGGCAGTCGATGTTCTACACCGGCGCGCGCACGATCGACGAGCTCAAGTCGAAGGGCCGCTTCGTGCAGATCACCGCGGCGGGGCTCAAGGAGTCGCACCCGCACGACATCCAGATGGTGGTCGAGGCGCCCAACTATCGCCGCTGACCGCTCCGCGACGAGGCCGTCCCGCATCCCGCGGGGCGGCCTCGTCGCGTCACCGCCTCGTGACCGGGCCTCCTCCTCGTGATCGGGCCTCCTCCCGCACGGGGTGCGCTCGTGCCCGACGGGTGCCGGGATGCGCGCACCCGCCGGGCATGCGCGCACCCGTCGCCCGCGGTCTCCACAGGCGCGCGCGGCGGCGCCGCGCGCGGTGGCGCCGGCGCTGCAGGATGCCGCGCCGTGGGCATGCACATCCTCGGCCGGTCGGATGCGACGGACGGCACGACGCGGCCGGACCGGGACCCCTCGCTCGTGCGGCTGCGCCGCGACGCGTACGTCGACGCCGAGGCATGGGCCGCGGCCCACGCGGACGAGCGCTTCCGGGCGCGCGTGCGCGCGGTCGCGGCGACGCGCTCGGCACCGGTCTTCGCGCTGCAGGCGGGCCTCGCGCTCGAAGGGCTGCCGTTCGGGGTCGCCCCGGACGTCGTCGCGACGATCGGCGGGATGTCGACGAGCGGGCGGCGCAGCGGCGTCGCGCACACGCACGTCGCACTCGACGACGCCGACGTGGTGGCGCCGCCGGGGGAGCCGGCGCGCCTGGCGCTGCCGTACCTGCTCGCGGACGTCGCGCGACGGCTCCCGCAGCACGTCGCGGTGAGCGCGCTCGACGCGGCGCTCGCGGCAGGGCGCGTCGAGCGCGAGGCGCTGCAGGAGGCGCTGGCGCGGCAGAGCCCGCGCGGCCGGCGGCGCGCGGCATGGGTCATCGGCTTCGCGGACGGCCGCTCGGAGTCGCCGGGGGAGAGCCTGAGCCGCGTCACGATCCACCGCATCGGGGCGCCGCGCCCCGACCTGCAGGTGCGGGTGCGCACCGCGGCGGCGGGCGACCGCTGGCTCGACTTCTGCTGGCAGCGGCCAGGGCGGCGACCGCTCGCCGGCGAGTTCGACGGCGCCCTCAAGTACGGCATCGTCGCGCAGCGCTCGAGCCGGAGCGGCGTCGATGCGCTCGTGGAGGAGAAGCGTCGCGAGGACGCCCTGCGCGAGACGCACGACGTCGCGCGCTGGATGTGGGCCGACGCGCTCGCCCCGTTGCGCCTGCGCGCTCTCCTCGTCCGGCACGGCCTGCCGGTCGGCCGTCGCGTGCTGCCCGGCTGGTAGGCCGCGCCCGCGCCCGCACCCGCCTCGCTCCAGCTCGCGACCGCGCGGACGGGTGCACTCGTGCGCGACGGGTGGCCCGGTCCGGCGCCTCCCGTGCGCCTCGCTCCAGTTCGCGACCGCGCGGACGGGTGCACTCCTGCGCCACGGGTGGTGGTGGGCGCGCACCCCGTCGGCACGGGCGCACCCGTCGGCGAAGGCGGGGTCGCATCGACAGGCGCCGGGGGTTGTGCCGCGGCGAGACGCGATATATCGTGTGTCGCGAAGACGCGTTATATCGCGTTCCGAGCGGCCCGCGGGTCGACAGCAGCGAGGAGCACAGCATGGACCAGCAGTTCGACGGCGACACCCGGCCGCGCAGCGCCTCCGGCGCATCCGCCTCCGGCGCCGACACCATCACCGAGCAGTGGGTCGTCCGCGAGGGCGAGAGCCGCGTCATCGACCTCGACGCCGTGCGCTCGCTGCGCGTCGGCATCGTGGGCGGCAGCGTCGACATCGTCGGCCACGACGAGCCGACCGCCCGCGTCGAGGTGCACCGCGTCGAGGGCCGCGACCTCACCGTCAGGCTCGAGGGCGGCCGGCTCTCGATCTCCCACCCCCGCGTGAGCTGGGACGACGTGTGGGAGTCCGTCAAGGCCCTCGTGGGCGTCCGCGCCCGGGCCGAGCTCAGCATCCTCGTGCCCAGGGACGTCGCGCTCTCGCTCGGCCAGGTCAACGCATCCGCCCTCGTCTCCGGGCTCGGCGCGAGCGCGACGCTCAGCACCGTCTCGGGGCAGCTGCAGATCGAGTCGCACCACGGGGCGCTCGAGCTCAACACCGTCTCCGGCGACATCGAGGTGTCGGGCGGCGCAGGCCGGCTATCGGTCAACGCCGTCTCGGCGAGCGTCACCGCGAGCGGCGCGCTCGACGAGGTGGGCGTCGACACCGTGAGCGGCGAGGTGCTGCTCGACGTGCTCGGCTCGCCCCGCAGCATCACGGTCAACACCGTCTCGGCCGACGTCACCCTGCGGCTCGACGCGGGGCAGGGGGTGCGGGCGACCACGCGCACCGTCTCGGGCCGCGGCTCGATCGTCGGGCGCGCGCTGCCGAAGCGCGGCGGCTCCGAGGTGGTCGACGGCACGAACGCGTTCGGCTTCAGCGCCAACACCGTCTCGGGCGACGTCACCGTCGTGCGGAGGGACGCGTGAGCCCCGCCGTCTTCGGCCACGGGGCGCTCCGGCTCTACCTGCTGAGCCTGCTCGCCGAGGCGCCCCGCCACGGCTACGAGCTCATGCAGGCGCTCGAGCAGCGCTTCGGCGGCACGTACTCGCCGAGCGCCGGCACGATCTACCCCCGCCTCGCGAAGCTCGAGGAGGAGGGCCTGCTGACGAAGACGGTCGACGGCCGCAAGACCACCTACTCGATCACCGACACCGGTCGCGCGGAGCTCGCGGGCCGCGAGGCGGAGCTGCGCGATCTCGAGAGCGAGATCACCGACTCGGTGCGGCGCATGGCGTCCGACGTGCGCGCGGGCGTCAGGAGCGCGATGCAGGCGCTGCGCGCGGACCTCGCCGCGGCCGAGCGCGATGCCCGGAGCTCGCGGCGGGCCCCGAGCGCGCC
>NZ_JANQCH010000004.1 GCF_024723325.1 Agrococcus sp. HG114 | reverse complement strand
GCGCCTTGGCCTTCGCGTCGACCTTCAGGGTCGCGGACTCGTTGATGGCGGCGATGCGCGCAGCGATGCGGTTCACGGATGCGTCTCCGGTTCAGCAGGAGGGTTCGAGCACGCGCGCCCCGAGCAGCGCGTCGCGGCGGCGAGGGAGTGAGCGGGGCCCACGCCGGTCATCACCCCCGGCGCGGGCCCCGCGATGCCGCTCAGACGAGCGACGCGTACATGTCCGGCCTGCGATCGCGCAGGAACGGACGCGTACGACGAGTGGCGGCGATCGTGACCGGGTCGAGGTCGGCGATCGCGATGCCGTCGCCGTCGTCGACCTGCGCGAGGATCTCCCCGCTGGGCCCGTAGACGGCACTGGTGCCGAAGTAGTCCTTCTCCACCTCGAGACCGGAGCGGTTGGCGCACACGACGCCCATGCCGTTCGCGATCGCGAGCGCACGCAGCTCGATCTGGAAGACGTCGCGCATCGGCTTGCTCGCGCACGCGACGGGGAGCGCCATCGCGATCGCGCCGTCGAGCGCGACCGCGCGGGCGAGCTCCGGGAAGTGGCGCTCGTAGCAGATGATGGTGCCGACGCGGCCGGCGACGGTGTCGACCGCCGACGGCGCCTCCTCCCCGGGGCGGAAGTAGAACTTCTCGGGGAAGCCGTTCGAGAACGGCAGGTGCGACTTCCGGTAGGTCTGCACGAGCTCGCCCGCCGAGTACGTGCACGAGGTGTTGTGGTAGATCCCCGGCACGGCGGCCGCCTCGAACACGGACGACACGACCGTGATGCCGTGACGGGCGGATGCCTCGCGCGCCATGGTGTTGGACGGCCCCTCGAGCGTCTCGGCGAGCGCGAAGTACTCGGGGTCGGGCTGCGGCTGCACGAACGGCACCGCGTAGAGCTCGGGGAGCACCACGAAGTCGGCGCCGTCGGCGGCGGCCTCGTCGACGAGCGAGCGCGCTGCCTCGATGGTGTCGTCGACGCTCCGGCCGACGGCGAGCTGGATGGCTGCAGCCCTCACTGGTGGTCCCCCTTCGCCAGGCGTGCGTCCGCTGCCCCGATGATCTCATCCAGCATCCCGATGCCGAGGTCGAGCTCGTCCTCGCTGATCACGAGCGGAGGCGTCAGGCGCAGCACGTTGTTGTTGGCCGACAGGTAGATGCCGCGCTCCCAGCCGTCGGCCACGATCTGCTGCATCGGCTTGGCGGCGGCCCCCGCCGGGTTGAACGGCACGAGCGGCTCCTTCGTGGCGCGGTCGCGCACGAGCTCGATGCCGTAGAACAGGCCCTTGCCGCGCACGTCGCCGATGATGCTGTAGCGCTCCTGCATCGCGCGCAGCGCGCGGTCGAGCTGCGCTCCGCGCTCGCGCACGTTCTCGAGGATGTGCTCCTCCTCGATGATCCGCAGCGAGGCGACGCCCGAGGCGCACGCGAGGGGGTGGCCGGCGTAGGTCTGGCCGCCCCAGAACTTGTTCGCCTCGAGCCACTCGCGCGAGCGGTCACCGACGATCATCGCGCCGAGCGGCACGTAGCCCGAGTTGAGGCCCTTCGCGCTCGTGATGATGTCGGGGACGACGCTCCAGTGGTCGATCGCGAACCACTCGCCGGTGCGGCCGAAGCCGGCCATCACCTCGTCGGCGATGAGCATGATGCCGTGCTTGTCGGCGACGTCGCGCAGCGACTGGAGGTAGCCGTCCGGCGGCACGAGCAGGCCGTTCGTGCCGGTGATCGACTCGATGATGATCGCCGCGACGCTCGACGGGTCCTCGTACTGCAGGATCTCCTCGAGGTGGGGCGCGCCGAGGCACGCCGGGTCCTGCTCGGGCGGAAGGCCCGAGGGGGTGCGGTAGGTGTACGGGTCGTGGAAGCGCACGATGCCGGGGACGTTCGTGCCGCCGTTGTTGTGGCGCGGGTCGCCCGTGGCGGCGAGCGCCCCGAGGGTCGCGCCGTGGTACGAGCGGTAGCGCGCCATGACCTTCTGGCGGCCGGTGATGTGCTGCGCGAGCCGGATGGCGTTCTCGTTCGCCTCGGCGCCGCCGGTCGTGAAGAAGGAGAAGTCGAGGTCGCCGGGGGCGATGTCGGCGATCATCTCCCCGAGCTCCGCGCGGGCGCGGGCGGCGAAGCCGGGGCCGATGTAGGCCATCTCGGCCACGGCCCGCTGGATCGCCTCGACGAGCTTCGGGTGCTGGTGCCCGAGGTTCATGTTGACGAGCTGCGACTGGAAGTCGAGGACCCGCCGGCCGTCGCCGGTCGTGAACCAGCAGCCCTGCGCATCCGTCACCACGGCCTGCGCGGGCTTGCCCTGCTGCGACCAGCTGCGGATGACGTAGCGCCGGTCGGACTCGAGGATGCGCTCGGGCGTCCAGTCGGCGGACCCGGCCTGCACGGCATCGTGCGTGAGCACGCCGGTCACTTCGCCACGCCCTCGTCGGCCTTGTCGGCACCGCCGACCTCAGCACCGAACGTCGCGAGGCGCGCGAGCGGCCGGCCCGCGCTCGTGGCGACGCACGCGATCACGATCTCGTCGGGCCGCGGCGCGTCCGGGATCGACAGCGTGATGGTCTGGTGGTGCGAGCGGGTCTTGGCGTCGAGCTTGTGCTTCACGGCGGCGTCGATAGAGGCGCCCATCAGGCCGACCTTCTCGGCGCCCGGCAGCAGCTCGGTGCCGCCGGCGGCGGCGCGGAACTCGTTGCCGAACTTCAGGTTGTGGATGATCGCGGAGCCGTGCTCGACCTCGCCGCCGATCCCGACGAGCGCGACCTTGCCGAACCCCTCGACCTCGTCGCCCAGCAGCTCGACCGTGGCGGGCCCGAGGAGCGCGCCGATCTCCTGCCCCATCGCGTCGGCGCGGGTCACGAGGTCGTCGACGTAGCCCTCGGTGCCGTAGGGGTTCTCGATCACCGCGGCGACCCAGGCGACGACGTGCTTGCGCGGCACGTCGCGTCCGTTCTCCCGCAGCGTCTCCTCGCGGTGGCGGACGATCTTCCTGACGACGATGCTCACGCTGGCTCCTCCTGCTCCCGGGCCCCGGCCGAAGCCACTTCGCTTCAAATCGGTTCACCCACTAAACCGTCGGTTCATTTATAGCAATGGTACGAGCGCAGCCGCGAAAAGCCAAGCCCGCGGCGCGAATCGCCGTCGGAGATGCCGAAGGGGCCCCGGCCGCCGCGGCGGACGGGGCCCCCAAGGGCCTGCCGGTGCGATCAGAGCAGCGCGCTGAGGCGCTCCGCGGCGCCGCGGAGCGTCGCCACGACCTGCGGCCGATCGCGCTCGGCCATGCGGAACGTCGGCCCGGACACCCAGGTCGCGTACGAGACGGCGTCGCCGCCCGGGACGGGGACCGCGATCGCGGTGAGGCCGGGCTCGAGCTCGTCGCTCGAGATCGCGTAGCCCTGCTCGAGCACGCGGTCGAGCATCGCGTCGAAGGCATCGGCGTCGGCCACCTTCAGGGGCGCGCCGCTCGACGCGTCCTCCTCGAACAGCCGCCGCGCGACCGCTCGATCCCCGTGCGCGAGCATCACCCTGCCGGTCGAGGTGCGCACGGCGCTCAGCCGGCGGGGCACCGCGCGGGGCGTGTGACCGATCTGGTGCGGGCCCGAGAACTCGCGCAGCACGAGCGCGGCGCGCTGGTCGAGGCGGTCGAGGCCCGCCGCCTCCTCGACCTCCGCCGCGACGCCGCGCAGCACCTCGTCGATCATCGCGGAGCGCCGCTCGGCGGTGTGCTGGGAGGAGACGAGGAGGAACAGGTCGAGCGAGAGGCTGAAGTGGCGCGTGACCGGATCGGCGACGAGCCAGCCCTCCTCCTCGAGCGCGGTCAGGATGCGGAAGCACGTCGCCTTCGAGAAGCCGGTCGCGCGCGCGACCTCAGAGAGGCCGACACCGTCCGGGTGCGCCGCGACCGCGCTGACGATGTGGACGGTCTTCTGGACGAGTCCGGCATCCTTGCGGTCGTTCACCATGGCTCCATCATGCAATGGCGCGAGCGACGGCCTCGATCGTGCCGAGCTTGTTCGCGCCCAGGGGGTTGAGCACGGTGACCCGCACACCCGCCCGATGGTATTCCTCGAGCTTGGCCACGACATCCGCCGTCGACCCGGCCGCGCACACGCGGTGCACCGCCTCGTCGGAGACGAACTGCATGGCGTTCTCGATGTCCTCCGGGGTCGCCGGCCAGCCCGCGACCTGCTGGATCTGCTCGACCACCTCGGGCTCGACGCCCGCGTGCTCGGCGATGTGCGGCTGCTGCATGAGGTACATCGTGAGGAAGTTCTTGCACGCGTCGATCGCGCGGCGGGGGTCCTCGTCGTCGACCGCGCACGCGATCGTCTGGGTGATGTCGACGGCGGTCACCCCGTCGGCGCGCTTCGCGATGCCCTTCTCGAGCTGCGCGCGGGCGAAGTCGACGTACGAGACGGGCAGCAGGAAGTCGAGGTAGACGCCGTCCATGATCTCGCCCGAGAGCTCGAGCATGCGCGGGCCCACCGCACCTGCGTAGATCGGGATGTCGACGGCGACGTTGTCGGCGTACATGCGGTCGAACCGCACGCCGTCCATCTGCACGAACTCGCCGTCGACCGTCACCTCCTCGTTGCGGAAGAACCGCTGCAGCACGTCGACGTACTCGCGCATCGCGGTGACGGGCTTCCTGAGCGGCGTGCCGACCTTCGACGCGAGCGGCTCCCACCACGCGCCGATGCCGCAGATGATGCGGCCGGGCGCGATCTCGTCGAGGGTCTTGAAGCTCACCGCCATGAGGGCGGCGTTGCGCGACTTGTTGTTGACGACGCCCGAGCCGATGCGCACGGTCGACGTGCGCTGCGCGAGGAGCGCCATGATCGTGAGCGCGTCGCGCGTCAGCCGGCCCTCCGCGACCCACAGCGAGTCGAAGCCGTAGCGCTCGGCCAGGTCGGCCGCGGCCATCGTGTCGTCGAGGGTGAAGCGCTCCCCCAGGTGGATGCCGAGCTGCAGGGTCATCGTGCCTCCGTCGGAGTGGTGGTGGATCGGTACTGGTAGGCGCCCGTGCCGGCGAGCTCGCCCACGGGCTCGCCGTGCTCGGCGACGAGCGTGCCGCGGCGCCACACCGAGCGCGGTGTGCCGTGCACCTCGAGGCCCTCGTAGACGCAGTAGTCGCTGCGGCTGTGCAGCTCGCTCGCGCGGAGCGTGCGGGTCGCAGCCGGATCCCAGACGACGACGTCGGCGTCCTTGCCCGGGGCGAGCGAGCCCTTGCGCTCGAGGCCGAAACGGCGCGCGGGCTCCGCTGCGACGAGGTCGACGAAGCGCGTGAGCGGGAAGCGGCCGCGCCGCACCCCGAGCTCGTGCATGACCATGAGCCGCTCCTCGACGCCGGGGACGCCGTTCGGCACGCGCGTGAAGTCGTCGTGGACGACCTTCTGCGGCGGCAGGTCCTCGGGCTGCGCGAGCGTGAACGCCGCATGGTCGGTGCCGATCGTGTGCAGCACGCGCTGCTCGATGCCGCGCCAGATCGCCTCCTGGTTCGCGGCCTCGCGGATGGGCGGCGAGCACACGAAGCCGGCGGCGAGCGCGCCGGTCACGTGCGCGGCGTCGGCTGCCGCGCCGACGTACTGGGGGCAGGTCTCCGCACCGATGCGCTGGCCCTCGTCGCGCAGCCGCACGAGCGCGTCGACCGCCTCGGCGGCGGAGACGTGCACGACGAAGAGCTCGCTGCCCGCGTGCTTCGCGAGCGCGGCTGCGCGCTGGATCGCCTCGGCCTCGGCGGCACCGGGGTGCCCGTGCACGTGCTGCGTCGGGTCGACACGACCGTCCGCGACGAGGCGGGCGATCGCATCCGCCACCATGTGGCCGTTCTCGGCGTGCACCATCGGCAGCGCCCCGACCTCGGCGGCGGCGCGGAACCCGGCGAGCAGCACGTCGTCGCCGACCATCGAGCCTGGGTAGGCCATGAAGAACTTCCAGCTCGTCGCGCCCTCCTCGGTCGCGAGCCGCTGCAGCTCGGCGATGGAGGCGGCGTCGCTCACGGCGGCCGTCGCCATCGGGTGCAGGCCGAAGTCGGTCGCGATCGACTCCGCCGCGCGGTCGCGCCGACGGAGGAACGCGTCGCGGATGCCGGTGTCGGCAGGGGCGCGCACGAAGTCGACGACCGTCGTCGTGCCGCCGCACAGCGCCGCGATCGACCCGGAGGTGAAGTCGTCGGCGGTGCGGGTCGCGCCGGAGGCGACCATGTGCTCGAAGTGCGTGTGCGTGTCGATGCCGCCGGGCAGCAGCGCGCAGCCGGTGACGTCGACGACCGTCGCATCCCCCGCGTCGAGCTCCAGCCCGACGGCCACGATGCGCTCGCCGTCGATCAGCAGGTCGGCCCGCGTCTCCTCGACCGAGGAGACCAGGGTCCCGCCGCGGAGCAGGGTGCGCGTCATGCGCCCGCCATCGCCGCGGCGCCCGGCAGCTGCGCCCGCTCGCCGATGCGCTCGGGCACGACGGGCGTGAAGATCGTCTTGTAGTGGAAGTAGTGCGTGAGCGCCTCGGCGCCCAGCTCGAACCCGACGCCCGAGGCCTTGCGGCCGTTGAGCGGCGCGCCCATGTCGAAGTTCGCGATGTTCCAGCCGACCGTGCCGGTCTCGAGCCGCCGCGCGACCTCGAGGCCGACCTGCTCGTCGCTCGTGAACACGCCGCCCGAGAGGCCGTACTCCGAGTCGTTGACGAGCCGGATGCCCTCCTCGACGTCGCCGGAGTAGCGCGTGATCGAGATGGCCGGGCCGAAGAGCTCCTCGCGGAAGACCGTCATGTCGCGCGTGACGTCGGCGAACACCGACGGCTGCACGAAGAAGCCCTCGCGCTCATCCGCCTCGCCGCCCACGACGACCCGCGCCCCCTCCTCGCGCGCGATCTCGTAGTAGCGCTCGATCGACGCCTTGTGCGAGGCGCTGGAGACGGGCCCGATGACCGTCTGGGGGTCCCTGCTGTCGCCGACGACCCATCCGCTCACCTCGGCGCGGACCGCCTCGACGACCTCGTCGTAGATCGCGTCGGGCACGATGATGCGCGAGTTGTTCGTGCACGCCTGGCCGTTGTTCGAGAAGCTCAGGTCGTGCAGCTCCTGCACGAACACGTCGATCGGGGCGTCCTCGAGCAGGAGCGCGGCCGACTTCCCGCCGAGCTCGAGCGAGACCTCCTTGAGCTGCTCGCCGGCGATGCGGCCGATGCGGCGGCCGACCTCGGTCGAGCCGGTGAACGCGACCTTGTCGATGCCGGGATGAGCGGTGAGGTGGTCGCCCGTCGTGCGGTCGCACGGCACGAAGTTCAGCACGCCCGCGGGGACGCCCGCCTCGTCGGCGGCCTCCGCGATGAGGAAGGAGTCGAGGGCGGTGACGGATGCGGGCTTGATGACGGCGGTGCAGCCGGCGGCGAGCGCGGGACCGACCTTGAAGAACAGGGTGGAGAGGGGGAAGTTCCACGGTGCGATCATCGCGACGACGCCGATGGGCTCGCGGCGGACGAGCGAGTGCCCGCGGCCGGCGGGCCGGAGGTCCTCGATCTCGGTCTGCTCGAGCACGTCGGCGTAGAAGCGCAGGAGCGACGTGGCGGCGTCGGCGTTCGAGAAGGTCGCGCGGGCGAGCGGCGTGCCGACCTCCGCTGCGATGAGGCCGCCGATCGCGTCGCGGCGGCGCCCGATCGCGTCGGCGAACCGGCGCATGACCGCGATGCGCTCCGCGGCGGTCGAGCCGCCCCAGCCGGACTGGTCGTCGAGGGCACGGCGTGCGGCGGCGACGGCCGCGTCGATGTCGGCGGGGCCGCCCAGCGGGTAGCTGCCGATCGGCTGCCCGGTGTTCGAGTCGATCGCCGTCCCGCGCGCCGAGGTGCTCGGCTCGCGCCAGGCGCCGTCGATGTACAGCTTCGTCGTCTCCACGGTCATGCCTCGCTTCCCGCGTGCGCGAGCACGCCTCGCAGGTTCTTGCCGGTGCGCAGGTCCTCGAAGCCGCGGTTGATCTCGTCGAGCGAGTACTGCCGCGACACGAGCTCGTCGAGCTTGAGCACGCCCCGCGCGTAGAGGTCCAGGATCATCGGGATGTCGTGGCGCGGGTTCGAGGAGCCGAAGATCGTGCCGCGGATCGTCTGCTCCTTGAAGATGAGCTGCGTGCCGGCGAGGTGGATGTTCTTCTCCATGACGTCCTGCGACATGCCGGCGAGCACGAGCGTGCCGCCCTTGCCGAGCGCCGAGTAGGCGGCGGTCACGACGCCCTCGGTCGTGTTGCCGGTCGCGACGATGACCACGTCGGCCCCGGACGCGACGGGATGGACGCGCTGGACGTGCGCCACCGCATCCGCCATCGACTCGAAGGCGGAGGTCGCGCCGAACTCGCGCGCGGTCTCGAGCTTGACCGGATTGCTGTCGACGACGACCACGTCGCGAGCACCCGCGATGCGCGCGCCCTGCACCGCGTTGACGCCGACGCCGCCCGCTCCGAGCACGAGCACGACGTCGCCCGCCGTGACCTTCCCGGCATGCACGGCCGCGCCGAAGCCGGTCAGCACACCGCAGCTCGCGACGGCGACGGCTGCGAGCGGCACGTCCTTGCTCACCTTGATGACGGTGTTCGCGCGCACCACGGAGAACCGGGCGAAGGTGCCGAGCCCGCAGTTCGCGGGCACGGGCTCGCCGTCGATCGAGAAGCGGTGGCCGCTCGTGTCGGTGCTGTCCGGGTCGTTCGCCGCCTGCTCGCAGAGGTTCGAGCGACCGGTCACGCACCAGTCGCACTGCCCGCACGTGGGCACGAACGACGCCGCGACGTGGTCGCCCGGCTCGAGGCCGGTCACGCCCGGCCCGACCTCGCGCACGATCCCGGCGCCCTCGTGCCCGCCGACCGCGGGGAGCGCGCCGAGGTTGCCGTCGCGCAGGTGCTCGTCCGAGAAGCACAGCCCCGCGTGGGTGAACTCGACGAGCACCTCGCCGGCCTGCGGCGGCGCGAGGTCGATCTCGCGCACCGTCCAGTCCTGACCGGTCTCGAGGATCACTGCTGCCTGCGTCTTCATGCGTGGGCCTCCTGGGGCTCGGGGGCGGATGCGGTGGTCGGGGCGGTCGTGCGGCGCTCGGCCGCGTCGATGCGGTGCGAGTCGGCGGGCGCGAGCCGGGCGAGCGCCCAGTGCACGAGGAGGCCGACGGTGAAGGCGACGAGCCAGTTGTAGTCGTAGAGCGGGCGCAGCAGCGCGATGAGCCCATCCTCGGGGAAGGGCCCGCCTGCGGCCGAGTGGGCCCCGCCGACCGAGAGCACGAGGGCGACGGCCATCGCGGCGAGCGCGCGCCAGTTGAATCCGCCGCGGTACCAGTACCGGCCGGTCGGCGAGTACAGCTCGTCGACGGCGAGGTGCCGACGGCGGATGAGCCAGTACTCGGCGACGAGGATGCCGGCGACCGAGCCGAGGAACGTGCCGGTCATGCCGAGCCACACGAAGATGTAGAGGTCGGAGCTCGCGAGCAGGTTCCACGGCTGCATGAGGATCGCGATGACGCCGGTGATGAGGCCGCCGATCTTGAACGTCACGACGCGCGGGAAGGCGTTCGAGAAGTCGTAGGCGGGGCCGACGGTGTTGGCGGCGACGTTCACGGCGACGGTCGCGACGATGATGCACAGCATCGCGAACAGCACGGCGGCGATGTTCGGGATCATGCCGACGAGCTCGACCGGATCCCAGATGGCCTCGCCCCACACCTCGACGGTCGCCGAGGTCGTGAGCGCGCCCATGGTCGTGAAGAGCGCGACGGTGGGCGTGAGCGCCGAGGCTTGGCCGACCATCTGCGCCTTCTGGCTCTTCGCGAAGCGCGTGAAGTCCGAGATGTTGACCGACATCGTCGCGTAGAACGCGATCATCCCCATGAGCGCGCCGGGGAAGATGCTCCAGAACTCCGGGCCCCAGCCGAGCGACGAGGGCGCGGAGGCGATCGGGCCGAGCCCGCCCGCGAGGGTCATGACCCACACGAGCAGCACGCCCGCGACGATGAGGATGAGCGGCGCAGCCCAGTTCTCGAGCTGCCGGATCGACTCGATGCCGCGGAGCACGAGCGCCATCTGGATGAGCCAGAAGATCCCGAACGACAGCCACACGGTCCAGGGCTGACCGCCCATCTCGGCCGCGAGCCGCCACCCGTCGCCCAGGATCACGCCCATGAGCGTGTAGATCGCCTGGCCGCCGACCCACGTCTGGATGCCGAACCAGCCGCACGCGGAGATCGCGCGGATGAGCGCGGGCACGTTCGCGCCGCGGAGGCCGAAGGCCGCCCGGGCGAACACGGGGAACGGGATGCCGTACTTCGTGCCAGCGTGGCTGTTCAGCAGGAGCGGGACGGTGACGATGAGGTTGCCGAGCGCGATGATGCCGACGGCCTGCACCCAGCTCATCCCCATGTCGATGAGGCCGGATGCGAGGTAGTACGTGGGGATGCCGTGCGCGATGCTCATCCAGAGCGCGGCGTAGTTGTAGGTGTGCCAGGTGCGCTTGGCCTTGGGCACGGGCCGCAGATCCTCGTTGCTGTAGGCGCTCTGCTCGATCTCGCGCTCGGCGGCGAGCTCGGGATCGGCGGCGGCGTCGGTGCTGCGCTGCACCTCGACGGCGTTGCTCATGGTCGAGACCTTCCTCGGTCGGTTCCGGCGCCGGACATGCGGCCGCAGCGCCATCGCTTTGGGGGGAGGCTCCGAGCGGTGGCTCGCGCACCTCAGTTCATCCAGTGAACCATCGGTTCATTCCGTACGCAAGGTGACGGGCGGCGCGGTGCTGCCGCCTGCTCCTCATCGTCGTGCATCCTCCATGCCGGGGGCGTAGGCATCCGCCCGCCGATCGCCGAGCGGCCGGTTGAACGGATCGGCGAGGCGGGCGGCGCGCGTGCCGAGGGGATCGATGTCGGCCCAGATGACGTCGACTCCGTCCGTGCCGGGGCGCGCGAGCGGCCAGCCGAACGGATCGACGATGATGCTCGCGCCGATGAAGGTCGTGCCGCGCTCGGTCCCGACGCGGCTGGCCGAGGCGACGTAGCACTGGTTGGCCTGCGCGCCCGCCATCGTGACGATGTGCGCCGAGGGCGGCAGGCCAGCGGGCTGCCTGGGGTTCGGCACCCAGTCGCTCGGCGCGAGCACGAGGTCGGCGCCCTGCAGGCCGAGCGAGCGGAAGCTCTCGGGGATCCACGCGTCGTAGCAGATGAGCATGCCGACGCGGCCGAACGGCGTCTCGACCACGGGGAAGCCGCGATCGCCCGGGGTGAAGGCGTCGTGCTCCGTGTTCCAGAGGTGCACCTTGCGGTAGACGGATGCGACGCCGTCGGGCGAGACGAGTGCGGCGGAGTTGTAGACGAAGCCGTCGTCGCCGAGCTCGGCGAATCCGCCGCACACCCAGAGGTCGCGCGATCGCGCCTCGGCGTGCCACGCGCGGATCGTGGGTCCGTCGACCCGCTGCGCCGCGGCGCGCGCCTCCGCCTGGTCGTGGAACGCCCAGCCGGAGGACGCGCACTCGGGCAGCACCACGACATCCGCCCCCTCGTCGGCCGCGGCGCGGATGGCCTCGACGGTCGCGGCGGTGCTCGCCTCGATGTCGCCGAGCACCGGGTCCGTCTGCGCGCAGGCGACTCGGATGGCGGATGCCGTGGTGCGCACGTCAGCGGCCGCCCTCGACGAGCTCGACCTCGGCGCGCTGCCAGTCGGCGCCGGAGATGTCGACGCCGTCGGCCTCCACGAGCGCGAGCGCGGCCTCGGTGAGGTCGGTGCGGTAGCCGCCCTCCGGCGCCGCCTCGAGCACGCCGCCGTCGAGCGCGAACTGGATCGAGCGATCCCACGCGGCCTCGTCGAGCCGGCCGATGCCGTTCGTCGAGGGCCAGATGAGCGCGTTG
Organism: Agrococcus sp. HG114; assembly: GCF_024723325.1. Classification (GTDB taxonomy): domain Bacteria; phylum Actinomycetota; class Actinomycetes; order Actinomycetales; family Microbacteriaceae; genus Agrococcus. Next base: position 29,758 of record NZ_JANQCH010000004.1, on the reverse strand, counting down.
ATCTCGTTCATCATCCACTGCTGGTGGCTCGTGCCGAGCGCGCTCCCCTGCTGGAGCACGAGGTCGACGCACGCGTCGGCGTCGTCCCGGCACTCCGTCCAGCCCTTGTAGGTCGCGGCGAGGAAGCGCGTCGCGATGTCCTCGTTGCCCTCCTGGGCGAGCCAGCTCTCGCGCGCGTAGATGCTGTCCTCGAGCACGGAGTAGCCCTCGGCCTGCAGGTCGATGATCGAGAAGTCGTCGATCGTGTAGAGCTCGCCGGTCGCGGGGTCTGCGGTCTCGAGCAGCTGCGCGAGCTCGTTGTAGCCCTTGGCCTGCACGCTGTCGACCTCGCGGTTGAGCAGCATCGACATGTCGAACGGCTGCTGGAGGATCTCGATCTCCTGCGTCGGCTCGATGCCGATGTCGCGCAGCGCCCCGTAGAGCACGAGCTCGTTGCCGCCGCCCCACGACCCCATGCGGGTGCCCCGGAGGTCCTCGAGCGAGTCGATGCCCGAGTCGGCCCACGCGACCTGCAGGTAGCCGCCGCGCTCGAACACCTGGCCGATGTTGACGATGTCGGCGCCCTGGTTGCGCGCGACCATGCTCTTGACGACGTGGCTCACCGCGAACTCGGCGTTGCCGGAGGCGAGCACCTGCTGCGGCACGACGTTCGTGCCGCCCTCCTGGATGGTGACCTCGAGGCACGCGTCGGCGTAGTGGCCGAGCTCCTGCGCGGCGTAGTAGCCGGCGAACTGGGCCTGCGCGACCCACTGCAGCACGACGGTGACGCTGTCGACCGTCTCGCACTCGGCGTTCGTGGCGGCCGCACGACTGGGAGGCTGCTCGCCGCCCATGCCGGAGCACGCGGTGAGGGCGAGGGCAGCGGCGGCGAGCAGGGCGACGCTGCGGCCGCGGCGGTTGCGGGGTGCATTCACGGGTGAACCTCCTCAGGTTCGATTCATGGCGTGGTGCCAGGGCATGGCGACGCGCTCGAGCAGCAGCACGAGGGCGTAGAGGGCGAGCCCGAGCGCGCTGGCCGCGGCGACGGCGGCCCAGGTCTGCTCGAACTGCGAGAGGGCGGCGGTGTTGGCGATGAGCACGCCGAGCGCGTTCGCGGTGCCGCCGAAGTACTCGGCGACGATGATGCCGATCACCGACAGCGTCGCCCCGATCTTGAGCCCGTCGAAGAGCGCGGGCAGGGCGCCCGGGATCCGGACGAACAGCATGAGCTGCAGCGGCGACGCCGAGAGCGAGAGCATGAGCTCGCGGTGCAGCGGGTCGACCCGCAGGAGGCCCCGCGTCGTGTTCACCATGACGGGGAAGAACACCATGATGCCCGCGACGGCGATCTTCGACATGAGGTTGGATGCGCCGAACCACTGGTTGAAGATCGGCGCGAGCGCGACGACGGGGGCGCAGCTGAGGATCGCGACGAGCACGAGGATCGTGCTGGCCGCGCGCTCGAAGAGGCTCACGACGAACGCGGCGACGATGCCGGCGATGGAGCCGAGCGCCATGCCGCCGAGGACGGCGGCGGTCGTCACCTGCGCGGCCGAGAGGATCAACCCGACGTCGGTCACGAGCGTCGCGACGATCGCGCTGGGCGCGGGGAGCAGGAAGGCGGGGATGGAGAGCACGCGCACGAGCGCCTCCCACGCGACGAGCGCGAGCGCGCCCACCACGAGCGGGGGCACTGCCTGCGCGAGCGCGGATCGCGTGGTCGCCGCTCCCGCGCCTCGGAGGGCGGGCAGCGAGATCGCGGTCGTGGCGGTCATGCTGCGCGCCGGGACTCGTCGAGCACGCTGTGGAGCGATGCCCGCACCTTCGCCTCCTCGGCGAAGTACTGCTCGCTGATGCGCGTCTCGTCGTTGCGGTACGCCGGCAGGTCGATCTTGAGGTGCTCGGCGATGCGGCCGGGGCGGGGCGACATCACGATCACGTCGGTCGACAGGAACGTCGCCTCGGAGACGGAGTGCGTGACGAACACGACCGTCGTGCCGGTGGCCTGGTAGATGCCGAGCAGCTCGCGCTGCATGTGCTCGCGCGTCATCTCGTCGAGGGCGCCGAGCGGCTCGTCCATCAGCAGCACCCTCGGCTGGAAGGAGAGGGCGCGGGCGATCGCGACGCGCTGCTGCATGCCGCCGGAGAGCTGCCGCGGGCGGTGGTGCTCGAACTGCTCGAGCTTGACGAGCTTGAGCATCTGCCGCGCCTTCGCGCGGCGCTCGTCGCGACCGACGCCCTGCACCTGCAGCGGCAGCTCGATGTTGCGGCGCACGGTGCGCCAGTCCATGAGCCCGGCCTGCTGGAACACCATGCCGTAGTCGCGTGCCTTGCGGGCGGCGGCGGCGCTGCGCCCGTGCACCTCGACGACGCCTTCGGAGGGGTCGATGAGGTCGCCGATCACGCGCAGGAGCGTGCTCTTGCCGCACCCGGAGGGGCCGATGAGCGAGACGAACGAGCCGGGCTCGATGTCGAGCGTGATGTCGTCGAGCGCGTGCACGGGGCCGCTCGAGGTCGAGAAGACCTTGCTGACGCCGCGCAGCGAGATGGCGGGCGCCGTCGTCGTCGCGACGCCCGTGTCGGTGGGGCTGGTGGTCATTGGGTCCTCCTGCGCAGGACGAGCGATTCGGCGATCGCGATGATCTGGACGAAGACGACGCCGGCGAGCGACGCCACGAGCACGGCCGCGAAGAGCTTCTCCGGACCGGTCGAGTAGAAGTAGGCGGCGCTGAGGATCGCGCGCCCGATGCCGAGCCCCGTGCCGGCAGAGAGCTCGCCGACGATCGCGCCGATGACGCTCGCGATGGCGGCGAGCCGCAGCCCGCTGAAGAGCGACGGGATGGCCGAGGGTATGCGGACCGTCGTGAGCGTCTGCAGCCGCGACGCGTTGAGGGAGCGCATGAGCTCGAGGTGGATCGGATCGGCGGAGTTGAGGCCGCGCAGCGTGTTCACGGTCACCGGGAAGAACGACAGGTAGGCCGAGATGATCGTGACGGCGACCCAGCTCGGGAGCCCGAGCCCGCCGACCCAGATCACGATGATCGGTGCGAGCGCGACGAGCGGGATCGTCTGCGAGACGACGAGCCACGGCATGACGCCGCGCGAGACCATCGGCAGCTCGCGCAGCCCGATCGCGAGGAGCACGCCCAGCCCGCTGCCGAGCAGCAGGCCGTACGCCGCCTCGCGGAGCGTGACGCTCGTCTCGCCGAGCAGGTACGACAGCAGCGACTCGCTCGTCGCGCTGGACGCCGGCGCGCCGAGCGCGCCGATGATGGTCCACAGGTGCGGCATCGCGAGGTCGCTCGAGGCGATCGGCAGCGGCAGGTCGGTGAACGGGATCTTCCCGCCGGTCGCCGCGCCGAGCAGCTTGTAGCCCTCCCAGAGGGCCGCTGCCGCGACGATGAGGCCCACCGAGATCGCGAGGTACTGCAGCGCCGCGGGCCGTGGCCAGCCGCGCCGCCCTCGTGGCGGCGCGCTCACGGGCTCGGCGGATGCAGGGATCCGCCTCCCGGACAACGTCGTCGTCGACATAAGACCTCCGGTTCACTCATTGGACCATAGGTTCGGTAGGTGACATGCTAAGCCTTGCAGCGGTCGATGTCGACGGCATTTCGTCGGCGTTACAGAACCCGATCGAGGAGGCCCCATGCGGTACGGATACAAGGCGAGCGCGGAGCAGTTCGCGCCGGCAGAGCTGCTCGAGCTGGTCGCGGAGGCGGAGCGGCACGGCTTCGACTCGGCGTTCATCTCCGATCACCTGCAGCCCTGGCGCCACGAGGGCGGCCACGCGCCCAACGCGCTCACGTGGCTCGGCATGGCGGCGGAGCGCACCGAGCGCATCGTCCTGGGCACGAGCGTCCTGACCCCGACGCTGCGCTACCACCCGGCCGTCATCGCCCAGGCGTTCGGCACGCTCGGCCAGGTGCACCCGGGGCGCTTCATCCTCGGCGTCGGCACGGGCGAGGCGCTCAACGAGCAGGCGATCGGCGTCGCCTACCCCGAGCTCAAGGAGCGGTTCGCGCGCCTGCGCGAGGCGGTGCGGCTCATGCGCGCGCTGTGGGACGGCGAGCGCGTCGAGTTCGAGGGCGAGTACTACTCACTGCACGGGGCGACGATCTATGACCGGCCGGCCGAGCGCATCCCCGTCTACGTCGCCGGAGGCGGCCCCGCGACGACGAAGTACGCCGGCCGCGTCGCGGACGGCCACATCTGCACCTCCGGCAAGGGCGACGCCTACTACCGCGAGACGATCGTGCCGAGCCTCGAGGAGGGCATCGAGCTCGGCAGCCGGGACGACGCGGACGTCGACCGGATGATCGAGATCAAGGTCTCGTACGACCGCGACCTCGAGCAGGCGCTCGAGAGCACGCGGTTCTGGGCGGCGCTGTCGCTCACCCCCGACCAGAAGCAGAACATCCACGACCCGGCCGAGATGCAGCGGCTGGCCGACGAGCTGCCGATCGAGCAGGTCGCGAAGCGCTGGATCGTCTCCTCCGACGCCGAGGAGACGGCCGCGACGATCCAGCAGTACGTCGACCTCGGGTTCCGCCACCTGGTCTTCCACGGGCCGGGCCACGACCAGCGCCGGTTCCTGTCGCAGTTCGCGGAGGACGTGCTGCCGCTGCTGCCGCCGAGGGCCTGAGCGGCCGGGGTCAGCCGCGGCGGAAGTGCTTGCGGATGCGTTCGGCCTGCTCCGGGGTCAGGTGCCACTCGGTGCCGATCTCGTGGCCCTCGAACGGCCCGCCCCCGTCGGTCGGGTTGCGCAGGAAGCCACGGATCTGCTTGCCCTTGCGGTCCATCCCGAGCTCGCGCGAGAGCTCCACCGGGGTGATCGTGCCGTCGCTCGCGTCCATGTGGCGAGGCTACCCGCGCGCCGGTGCCCCGGAAGCGGCGGATGCCCCGCGGCGGCCGGGGAGGAGCCGGTCGGCCACGGGGCACCGCTGCCGCGAGCGGGCGCTCCCGACCGCGACACGGGTCAGTCGACCGACTCCCTGCTCGCGATCATGCGCAGGAAGACGGGCATGGTCGCGAGGGCCACGAGGCCCGCGAGCGCGACGTAGATGCCCGTCGCGAGCGGCGTGAACCCGATCGCCCACGTCATCAGGGCCGGGGTGAAGCCGGCGAAGAAGATCGCGGCGATGTTGTAGGAGAAGCTGGTGCCGGTCGACCGCACCTCGGGCGGGAAGACCCGCGCGAGCGCCGAGGGGATGATGCCCGCGAAGCCCGAGACCGCGACGCACAGCACGATGTGCACGGCGATGAGCATCGGCATCTCCGGCACGGCGTGCAGCAGCGCGAGTGCCGGCACGGGGACGGCGATGAGCGTCCAGATCGACCAGCGCAGCGTGCGGCGGGTTCCGAACCGGTCGGCGAGGCGGCCCGCGTAGACGCACGCGAAGATCATCACGAGGTTGCCGGCGAGCGAAGCCCAGAACGCCTCGTTCGAGGTGAACCCCAGGCCTGCCGCACCCGATGCGTAGTAGACGGTCGAGTAGATCACGAGCGCGTAGACGCTGACCTGCCACAGGATCGCCATGAGCGCCGCCACGACGAGGTGCTTCGGGTAGGAGCGCAGCAGGTCGCGGATCGGCGACTGCTTCGCGCTGCCGATCTCCTCCTTCATCTGGAGGAACTCCTCGGTCTCATCCAGCTGCTTCCGGATGTAGATGGCGACCGGCACGATCAGCAGGCCGACGACGAACGGGATGCGCCAGGCCCACTCGACGATCTCGCTCTCGGGGAACGAGGCGGTGATGATGACGCCGAGCAGCGCCGACATCGCATTCGCGATGCCCATGGAGCCCTGCAGCCAGCCGGTGAGGCCAGCCCGGCGCTCCGGCGGCGCCTTCTCGACCAGGTAGGACGTCGCGCCGCCGATCTCACCGCCGGCGGAGAAGCCCTGGAAGAGCCGGCCGATCGTCAGGAGGATGGGCGCGCCGATGCCGATTGCCCAGATCGGCGGGGCGAAGCCGATGATGAACGTGCCGACCGCCATGAGCGACACCGTCAGCATGAGCGTCGCCTTGCGGCCGTGCGTGTCGCCGTACGAGCCGAGCACGATCGCGCCGAGCGGGCGGGCGATGAAGCCGACGGCGAAGACGAGGAACGTCGCGATCATCCCCGAGCCGGCGTCGCCCTGCATGAAGAAGTTCGCGCTGATGTAGGCGGCGAAGAAGGCGTAGCTGGAGAAGTCGAACCACTCGAGGGCGTTGCCGGCGGCTGCGGCGACGACGACCTTGCGGAGCGGATCCTTCTCCTTCGAGCGCCCGACATTGGGCGGCGTCGCGGAAGCAGTCATGGACATGGTGACCCTTGCGTTCGGAGTTGGGATGGGTTGGTTCGGCTCAGGCGAGCAGCGCCTCAGCGCGATCGAGCTCGGTGAGCACGTCGATGAGGACGTCGACACCGCGCACGATGTCGTCCGTCGGGGTGAACTCCTCGGGGGCGTGGCTGCGACCGCCGACGGAGGGGATGAAGATCATGGCCATGGGGCCGAGGTGCGCGAGGTGCGCGGCGTCATGCCCGGCGCCGGAGGGCACGGGCTTCCAGGAGTAGCCGAGCCTGTCGGCGCTGCGCGCGATGATGTCGCGGATCGCAGGCGAGGTGGGCACGGCATCCTGGTCGGTGAGCCACTCGATCATGAGGCCGACGCCGCGGCGCTCCGCCTCCTCGCCGATCTCCTTCGCGAGCCGGCCCTTGACGCCGCTCAGCCACTCCGAGTCGGTCGAGCGCAGCTCTGCCCACAGGCGCGCCTCCGAGGGCACGATGTTGAACGAGCCCGGGTACGCCTCGATGCGGCCTGTGGTGGCGACCCCGTGGACGGGCGCGCCGCAGCCCTCGCGCTCGATCGTGAGGACGGCGGACGCGGCCGCGGTGAGCGCATCCATCCGCGCGTCCATGGGTGTGGCGCCCGCGTGGTCCTGCCGGCCGGTGAAGGTGGCCATGAGCCGGTCGATGCCCGCGATCGCGGTCACGACGCCGATCTGGTCGCCGGAGCGCTCGAGCATCGGGCCCTGCTCGATGTGCAGCTCGATGTAGGCGTGCAGAGCGCCGGGCTGCCAGGCGTTCGCGAGCGCGCGCTGCGGGTCGAGGCCGAACCGCTCCATCGTGCCGCCCAGGGTCGCGCCGCTCGTGCCGCGCATGTCGAGGTGCTCGGGCAGCAGGACGCCGGCGACGGAGCGGGAGCCGACGCACGAGACGCCGAACTCGTTCGGCTCCTCGCCGAGGAAGTCGACGACGTAGAGGTCGCGCTGCAGCTGCACGCCCGCGCGGCGCATGGCCGCGACCGCCTCGATCGCGCCGAGTACGCCCACGATGCCGTCGAAGCGGCCGCCCGCGCGCACCGTGTCGGTGTGCGAGCCGGTCATGAGGGGCTTCAGTTCGCCGCCGCGGGTGCCGGCGAGACGGCCCACGATGTTGCCGCCACCATCGACGTGCACCTCGAGGCCGGCCTCGCGCATCCGCTCGGCCACCGACTCGCGCGAGAGCTTGTACGGGTCGGAGAAGACCTGCCGCGTCCAGCCCTCCTCGCTGTCGTCGACGATGCCGGCGAGCTGCGCGATGGAGGCCTCGATCGCGTCGGCGTCGGGGGTGAGGATGCGTGCGCTCACGTGCGGTCTCCGGGTTCTGTGGGGTCGCTGGGGTTCCAGAGGCGGATGGCGCCCGTCTCCGGGAGGTTGCGGTCGATCAGCACGGCGGCGTCGCGGAGCACGGCGACGACGGCGGCGGGGTCCGGGATGCTCGACGACTGGCCGACGAGCGAGAGGCAGCAGTAGGCCTCGCCGCGCTGCAGCAGTGGCAGGCCGACCGCCGTCCACCCGGGCTGCAGCTCGCCGTGCGTGACGTCGTAGCCGCGCGTGCGGATCTCGGCGAGCTTGTCGCGCAGCGCCTCCGCCGTGGGCGTGGTCGAGGTGTAGCGGCGGAGGTTCGTGGCGAGCGCGTTGTCGATGACGGCCTGCGAGGCGAACGCGAGCAGCGGCGTGGCGCTCGCGCCGGCGTGCAGCGCGCGCGTCTGCCCGACCTTGTAGACCGCGGAGGGGCCGCGGCTGAGGGTGAGGACGTCGAGGCAGAGCGCGAGCGTGTGTACGCGCACTGTGAGCACCGCGGTGAGGCCGGTCGAGCGGACGGCGCCGGCGAGCGCGGGGCGGGCGAAGTCGACGAGGTGCTGCCGCTCCTCGTCTCGCGGCTGCGCCATCGCGGAGCCGGCGTGGATGCGCCCGTCGTACTCGACGACGAAGCCCGCGTCGCGCAGCTGCGCCACGAGGCGGTAGGTCGTGGCGAGCGGGATGCCCGTCCCTTCGGCGAGCTCGCGCACGCTCGCGCCGCTCGAGGTCGACACCAGGTGCAGCAGTCCCAGCCCGCGGGCGAGGATCGACGACCCCTCCGCCCCGGACGAGAGGATGCGCCCCAGCGTCGTGTCCACGATCAGTCCCGGGTGACCAGCTGGCCGTTGCCGGGCGCGCCGAGCTCGCCCGTCGCCGAGCTCCAGATCTGCTTGCCGCGGAGGAACGTCGCCTCGACGTAGCCGCCGGTGCGCAGGCCCGCGTAGGGGCTCCAGCCCGCGTTGGAGTGCAGCGCCGCCTCGTCGACGGCGTGCGTCGCGTCGGGTCGGAAGACCATCAGATCGGCATCGTAGCCCTCGGCGATGCGACCCTTCCGGGCTCCCAGGCCGAAGCGCTCGGCGGGGCCCGACGTGAGGCCCGCGACCGCCTGGTCGAAGAGGCCCGCGGGGTCGGGGTCGCGCTGCAGCGCGCCCCCGAGCGTGACCGCGACGAGCGTCTCGACGCCGGGGGTGCCGGAGGCGTTCTCGAGGATGTGCTGGTGCTCCTTCTTGGCCAGCGGCCAGGGCGCGTGGTCGGAGGAGATGACGTCGACCATGCCGGCGGCGATCTTCGCCCAGAGCCCGTCGCGGTGCTCGGCGCTGCGCAGCGGCGGGTTGATCTTCAGCCTCGCGCCGTGCTCGTGCATGTCGTCGGCGGTGAACGTGAGGTAGTGCGGGCAGGTCTCGAGCGAGATGTCGGCACCGTCCTCGTTCCACCAGCGGGCCAGCTTCGCCGCGCGCGGGATCGACATGTGGCACAGGTGCAGCTTCGTGCCGCGGTCGCGGGCGATCTCCATCGCGGTGAGCACGCCGAGCGACTCCGACACCGGCGGGCGGGTGCGCACGTGGGTGAGCGGGTCGTAGGGGTTCGAGCCCTGCTCGACCCGCTGGAGGTGCTGCACGATCTCGTTGTTCTCAGCGTGTACGCAGAGGGTGCGGCCGACGGCGGTCGTCGCCGCCATGACGTCGAGGAGCTCGGCGTCGTCGACGCGCGGGAAGCGGTTCGTGTCGGTGTGGTACAGCGAGACCTTGAAGCCGACGACGCCGGCCTCGGCCATCGCCTCCGTCTGCCGCCAGCCGCCGCCGGGCCACAGCGTGCCGAGCAGCGCCACGTCGGTGACCGCCTCGCGGGCGACGATGTCGCGCTTCGCGAGCACCCGGTCGGCGTCCTTGACGGGGCCGGTGACATCGAAGGGCATCTCGACGATCGTGGTCACGCCGCCGGCCGCGGCCGAGCGGGTAGCGGTCTCGATGCCCTCACCGTCGTGGGAGTAGGAGTGCACGTGCGCGTCGATCGCACCGGGCAGCACGAACGCCTCGCCCACGTCGACGTGCTTCGCGCCCTGCAGCTCGGCCGGCGTCGGCGCGCCCGCCGTGACGGCGCCGATCCGCCCCCCCGCGATCCAGACGGAACCGGGCGCGTAGGCGCCATCTGCCTGCCGGACGCGCCCCGACACGACGAGGTCAGCTGCTGTGCTCATCCCTGCAGTGTGTGACGGCTCGGCGGCGGACTCCAACCGCGTTCCCGCAGATCGAGAATCATGAGGGAAGCCTCGAGCACGCCCGTGGCATGGCGAGGAGCCGCCTCTGCGCCCTGTCGCGCTCCGGGCATCGGCACGATGGCCCCGCACCGACGCGCAATTTTGTGAAATCGATATCCCGATGTACTGTCCAGACGAGATAACGATTTCTCGGAGGCAAGGGTGTCGAACGCAACGATGCGAGACGTGGCAGAGCGCGCAGGCGTCTCTGTGCCCACGGTCTCCCGCGTGCTCAACGGCAAGCCCAGCGTCTCGGCCGAGCTCACCGCCCAGGTGCGCAAGGCGATGCACGAGCTCGACTTCCATCCCTCGCAGGTCGCCCGCAACCTGCGCGCGGCGCGCACGAACACCATCGGCGTGGTGCTCCCCGGCCTGCAGAACCCGTTCTTCCCCCGCCTCATCGAGCAGGTCGTCGAAGTGGCCGCCGAGCACGGCCTGACCGTCTCCATCTCCCTCAGCCCCGACCCGCTGCCGACCGCCGAGACGCTCGCTCGCACGCGGGCCGTCGACGGGCTCGTGCTCGTCGGGCGGGGCCGCGACGACGACGACGCCGCGCTCAGCGGCAGCATCGCCGTGCCGGTCGTCGCATTCGACCGCGCTCCCGCGAGCGCCACCATCCCGCTCTTCCAGATCGCGAACGCCGACGGGGCGCGCACCGTGACGGCGCACCTCCTCGAGCGCGCCGCGGCCAGGCCGCTCCGGCTCCTCCACATCGCCGGCCCCGAGGGCCTCGACGTCACCGAGGATCGCCTCGCGGGCATGGTCGAGGCGATCGACGCCGCCCGAGCCGCCGGCCGCGCGGTCGACGTCACCATCGTGCACGGCGACTTCACCGAGGCCAGCGGGCACGAGCTCGCGGCCGAGTGGCTGGCGGATGCGTCGGTGGGCGTCATCTTCGCTGCGAACGACATGATGGCCATCGGTGCGATCGTCGCCGCCAAGCAGCGCGGCGCCGCGATCGGCGGCGACCTGCTCATCGCCGGCTTCGACGGCGTGGAGGTCGGCGAGTACGTGTCGCCGAGCCTGACGACCTATCGGCAGCCGATCTCCGAGATCGCCCGCGAGGCCGTCACGCACCTCGTGCGCCTCATGCAGGGCGAGGCGCAGCCCGCCGAGAGCCGACCGGTGCACCGCTTCGCCGGCGAGCTCGTCGTGCGCGAGTCGACGGGCGGCGACGCATGACCCGGCCGGCGCGCATCTTCGTCGTCGGCAGCGTCAACGAGGACATCATGATCTCCACCCCCGTCTACCCGGCGCTGGGCGAGACGGTGCAGGGCAGCACGATCGAGCGCTCGCCCGGCGGCAAGGGCGCCAACCAGGCCGTCGCGGCCGCCGCCATGGGGGCGCCGACCACCATGGTCGCCCTGGTCGGCGACGACGCGGCCGGCGCCGCGATGCGCGAGAACCTCGCTGAGCGGGGCGTCAACACCGACCGCCTCGAGGTCGCCGAGCACACGCCCACCGGTCAGGCGCTCGTGGTCCGCACCGACGACGGGCAGAACGCCATCATCGTCATCGGCGGCGCCAACGCCGCGGTCGACGCCGACTTCGCCGCATCCGGCCTCGAAGAGCTCCGGGCCGGCGACGTGCTGCTGCTCCAGCACGAGATCCCCGCCGCCGCGAACGCCCGCGCGCTCGAGATCGCGCGCGAGCGCGGCGCGCTCACGATCGTCAACGCCGCCCCCGCCGCGCGCATCGACGCGTTGCTGCCCTACGTCGACGTGCTCGTCGTGAACGAGTTCGAGCTCGCCGTCGTCGCGGGCGGCGAGGAGGGCGGCGATCCGGCCGCGGTGGCCGCGCAGCTCGCGGCGCAGCGCCGCCTCAGCGTGATCGTCACCCTCGGCGCCCAGGGCGCCGCGCTCGCGACCGCCACCGACACGCACCGCGTGGCAGCGCATCCGATCGACGCCGTGGACTCCACCGGCGCCGGCGACACCTACGTCGGGGCGCTCGCCGCGTTCCTGCTCGACGGGCACCCGCTCGAGACGGCGGCCCGCTGGGCGAGCGCCGCCGGCGCGCACGCCTGCCTGCACGTCGGCGCCCAGGCCGGCAGCCCCACCCCCGCCCAGCTCGCCGAGGTCTTCGGCGTGGGCCCGGCCCGAGAGGACGCCGCATGAAGATCCTGATCGACACCGACCCCGGGGTCGACGACGCCATCGCGCTCCTACTCGCGCTGCAGCATCCCTCACTCGAGGTCGTCGGCCTCACGACGATCGGCGGCAACGTCGGCATCGAGCACACCACGCGCAACGCGCTCGCCGTGCTCGAGCTCACCGGCCGCTCCGACGTGCCGGTGGTGCGCGGCGCCGACACCCCGCTGCACCACGCCGCCGGCCGGTCCTCGACCGCCCACGGCAGCGACGGCCTCGGCGGCGTCACGCTGCCCGAGGCCACGACGCCGGTGCGCGAGGGCGAGGCTGCGGCGTTCATCGTCGAGACCATCAACGCGCACCCGGGCGAGATCACGCTCGTGCCGATCGGCCCGCTGACCAACATCGCCCGCGCGCTCGAGCTCGACCCGACGATCGTCGACAAGGTCGCCGGCGTCATGCTCATGGGCGGCGCCGAGGGCACCGGCAACATCACGCCCTCGGCCGAGTTCAACTTCTGGCACGACCCGCACGCGGCGCGCATCGTGATGGCCGCCGGCTTCCCGAACGTCACCATGGTCGGCCTCGACGCGACCGGTCGGGCCTTCATGAGCCCGGGCGTGCGCGAGCTGCTCTACCAGATCGACCACCCGCAGGCGCGCCTCATCTACGACATGACGCGCTCCTACGCCGACTTCTATTGGCGCAGGCGCCGCGTCGTCGGCGCCGAGCTGTGCGACGTGCTCGCCGTCGCGATGCTCATCGACCCCACCCTGGTCGAGACCGTCCCTGCCCACATCGAAGTCTGCGACGAGGGCCTCTGCGAAGGCCGATCCGTCGTCGCCCGCACCAGCCGCTATCGCGACCGCCGGCCGAACGCCGCCGTCGCGACCGACAACGTCGAGACCCGACGCTTCATGCAGCTGCTGCTCACCACCCTCTTCCCCACCGAGACAGAAGACATCACCGCCGTGCTCGACGTCGAGTACCGGCCCTGACCCCCGAGAGGACAACCCAAATGTCACGATTCATCGAGTCCATCAAGAAGGACTTCACCCTCATGGCGATCCTGCTGATCCCCATGGCCGTCGCCCTCAACTTCGTCGGCGGCTCGCTCGCGCTGGCGCTCAAGCTGCCGCTCTACCTCGACTCGATCGGCACGTTCCTCGTGGCAATGCTCGCGGGCCCGTGGGTCGGTGCCGTCACCGGTGCGCTGAGCCTGCTCGTCGTCTCGGCGACCGACCCCACCTCGCTGCCGTGGACGATGCTCGCCGCCTTCATGGGCGCGGTCGTCGGGATCATGGCCCGCCGCGGCATGTTCACCCGCTGGTGGAAGATCATCGTCTCGATCCTCATCGTCGTGCTCGCCTCGGTGCTCGCGGTCGTCGCGATCCGCTACATCGTCTTCGGCGGCTTCTCGAGCCACGTCTCGTCGGTGATCGCTGCGGCCATGATCGCGGCCGGCTCGCCGTTCTGGCTCGCGCAGATGGTCTCGTCGTTCCTGCTCGAGCTGCCCGACAAGACGCTCACCGTGCTCGTCGTGGTCTTCGTCATCCGGGCGATGTCCGAGCGCTACCTGCTCAAGTTCTCGAACGGGCGCGTGTTCGTCGATGCCCGCCGCGCCGCGAAGCTCCGCGCCGGCAAGGGTGCCGACGCCGCCGCCGCCGCTCGCTCGGGAGAGCCGGCGGTCGCCTCGGGTCCGACGACGACGGACGCGTCCACCGAGTCCCGATGACGTCCGTCACCATGGCGCCTGAGGCTCCGGCAGCCGCCGGCAGCCGGCTCGCCCGGCTTCACCCCTTGACGCAGCTCGGCATCGTCGGGCTGCTGGCGCTCGCGGCCCTGCTGTTCGAGTGGCCGGTCGGCGTCGCCGTCGCGGTGGTCAGCTTCGTGCTGGCCGCCGCGGCGGGCCGCGCCGCGGCGTTCTTCCGTGTCTGGTGGAAGACCATCCTCGTGCTCTGCCTCATCATCCTGGTGCTGCAGACCTTCTTCATCCCGGGCGAGACGGTCGTCGCCGAGCTCGGCCCGCTCCGCGCGACGCAGGAGGGCCTCGACAAGGGCATCGGCTTCGCCGGCCGAGTCGCCGGCATCGGCTCCGCGGTGCTGCTGCTCACGGTCATCCTCGACGTGCACCGCCTCGTGCTCGCGCTCGAGCAGCGCGGCGTCAACCCGCGCGTCACCTACGTCATCCTCGCGACCGTCAACATCATCCCCGAGATGCGCAAGCGCATGACCGTGATCATGGACGCTCAGCGCTCCCGCGGCATCGAGACGGATGCAGACGTCTGGGTGCGCGCGAGGGCGTTCATCCCGACCATCGGCCCGCTCATCCTCACTTCGATCGTGAGCGTCGAGGAGAAAGCGCTCACCCTCGAGTCGCGCGGCTTCTCCATTCGCGGCCCCCGCACGTCGCTCGAGTCGCTCGACGACCCCGCGGGCGAGCGTGCGCTGCGCAAGGCCCTCATCGTGATTGCGGTCCTGGTGGTCGTGGGAGGAGTGCTCCAGTGGGTGCTGTGACGCTTGAGAACGTCTCGTTCGCATACGAGGGCGCCGAAGAGGCGAAGGTGCTTCAGGGGATCGACCTCGACATCCGGCCCGGTGAGTTCGTGTCGATCATCGGAGCCAACGGCTCGGGCAAGACGACGCTCTGCAACGCCATACGCGGCTTCGCGCCGAAGTTCTTCAAGGGCGAGTTCGCGGGTCGCGTGCTCATCAACGGCCGCGACATCGCCGACGAGGAGATCGGCGAGCTCGCGAAGGAGATCGGGTTCGTCTTCCAGAACCCCTTCACCCAGATGTCGGGTACGGCCCGCACCGTCTACGACGAGCTCGCATTCGGGCTCGGCAACCTCGGGCTGCCGCGTGACGAGATCATCGCCCGTGTCGACGAGATGGTGCAGCTCGCCCGGCTGCAGGATCTGGTCGACCGCAACCCCTTCCAGCTCTCCGGCGGCCAGCAGCAGCGCGTCGCCCTCTCCTCGATCCTGGTCATGGCGCAGGACATCCTCGTCATCGACGAGCCGACGTCGCAGCTCGACCCCCAGTCGACCGACGACGTGTTCGAGCTCATCGAGCGCATGAAAGGACAGGGCCGCACGATCGTGCTCGTCGAGCACAAGATGGAGCACGTCGCAGCCTTCTCTGACCGCGTCGTGCTCATGGACGCCGGCCGCATCGTCGACGTCGGCACCCCTCGCGAGATCTTCGCGAACCCGCGGACGGCCGCCATCGGCACTCGGCTGCCGCAAGCGCTGACGATCGCGCGCCAGCTCGAGCAGGTAGGCATCCGCTTCGAGGTGTCGCCGCTCACGACCGACGAGCTGGTCGGCCAGCTCGAGCCGCGGATGGTGAGGTGACGACGATGGCATTCATCGAGCTCGAGGATGTGGTGTTCTCGTATCCGAACGGCGTGACGGCGGTCGACGGCGTGAGCTTCAGCGTCGAGGAGGGCGAGTCGGTCGCGATCGTCGGCCAGAACGGCGCTGGCAAGACGACGACCGTCAAGATGATCAACGGGCTGCTGCGGCCGAGTTCCGGTCGGGCGGTGGTCAACGGCATCGCGACGACCGACCGCACCGCGGCCGCGACCGCGCGCGATGTCGGCTACGTCTTCCAGAACCCCGACGACCAGATTTTCAACAGCACGGCGTTCGCCGAGATCGAGTACGGGCTGAAGCGCCAGAAGATCGACGCGGATGCGGCTCGTCAGCGGGTCGAGGCGGCCGCGGAGATCTGCGGCATCCGTGCCGACCTCGAGACGAACCCGTACGACCTGCCGCTGTCGATCCGGAAGTTCGTCACGATCGCGTCGGTGATCGCGGCCGACACAAAGGTCGTCATCCTCGACGAGCCGACGGCCGGGCAGGACCTCGTGGGCCTCAACCGCATCGCAGGCATCATCGGCCACCTCCAGCAGCAGGGCAAGATCGTCATCACGATCACGCACGACATGGAGTTCGTCGCCGAGCACTTCCAGCGGGTGATCGTCATGGCGAACAAGCGGGTGGTCGTCGACGACCTGCAGGGTAGCGTCTTCCGGAACCCGGACGTCATGCGCGAGGCTCGGCTCACTCCGCCGGTCATCGCGCAGGCGCTCGACCGGCTGGGCCTCGACGACGTGCCGCTGCACGTCGAGGAGATCGCCAAGCGACTCGCCGGCTGACAAGGTGTCGGGGCGGCCGCGAGGCCGCCCCGACACCTCTATCGGCGCAGCTACGGTGGCACCATGGCCACGATGGTCCCCGGGCTCATGCGGCCCCGCACCCCGCCCGGCGAGGCGAAGGTGTTCGAGGCGCTGCGCGACCACCCCGGCACCGAGGGCTGGATCGTCTGGCACGGCCTGCCCATCCGCCACCATGAGACGCAGGTCGAGGGCGAGGCGGACTTCGTCATCGTCGCGCCCGGCGAGGGCGTGCTCGTCGTCGAGGTGAAGTCGCACGAGCGCGTCGAGGTCGGCGACGACGGGCTCTGGCGGCTCGGCAGCCAGGAGCCGACGCCCCGCTCCCCCTACGACCAGGCGTGGGACAACTCGCGCAGCATCCGCAAGTGGATCGAGCGGCGGGCCTTCGTGCCGCCCTACCCGATCTGGCAGGCGGTGTGGTTCCCGATGCGGGGCGGCGAGCTCGTGGCGCAGCTCGAGGCGCGCATCGACGTGCCCGCGAACGAGACGCTCACGCGGGCCGACCTCGACGCATCCCGCCTGGTCACGAGCATCGTCGGCGTGCTGCGGCACGGGCGCCGCGAGCTCGAGCGCCGCGTGCCGGCGTACCAGCCGGGCAGGCCCGACGAGCAGGATGTCGACGAGTTCCGGCAGGCGCTGCAGCCGTCGATCTCGTGGGCGCGCGCGATGGCCGAGCGGCGCGAAGTGCGCGAGCGAGACCTGCGGGAGGCGACCGAGCGGCAGGAGCGCGCGCTGCAGTACTTCAGCGCGAGCCCCCGCCTGCTCGTCACCGGCCCGGCCGGCACCGGCAAGACGAACGTCGCCGTGCGCGCCGCGCTGCAGGCGGCGAACCGCGACGAGCGCGTGCTGCTCACGTGCTTCAACCGCAGGCTCGAGGGCGACCTGCAGCACCGGCTGCGCGACCGCGACGACATCACCGTCGCCCGCGTGCACCAGCTGATGCTCGCCTACGCCAAGATCGAGCCGCCCGAGGATGCCGGCGACGCGTGGTGGAACGGCACGCTCCCCGAGGCCACCCTCGCCGTCACGCGCGTGCCGGGCTTCGAGCCGTCGTTCACGTGCCTCGTCGCCGACGAGGCGCAGGATCTCGCGCGCGACTCCACGCTCGACGTGCTCGACAGCCTGCTGGTCGGCGGGCTCGCCGGCGCCCGGGTGGTGCTCGCCGGCGACTTCACCCGCCAGGACATCTACCGCCCGCTCGGCTCCCCCGTCGAGGAGGCGCTGGCCGCGCACGTCTCCGGCGACTCGGGCGCTCCCGCCCGCTCGTCGAGTAGTCCGACGCAGTCGGGCGCATCGAGACGCCACCTCCTCGACACCCGCATCCCCGACGCCGCCGAGATGACCCTCACGTCGAACGTGCGCCAGACCCCGCAGCTCGCCGAGCTCATCGAGGAGCTGCTCGACGACGAGCTCTACATCGGCTTCGACCGCGACGGCGAGGAGGACGACCCGCTCCCCCTCACCGTGCTCGGCTACCGCAACGAGTCCGAGCAGCAGGAGCAGCTCGCCCACGCGCTCATGTCGCTGTGGGAGGAGGGCTGGAACCCGCGCGAGATCCTCGTGCTCTCCCCTCGGCGGGCGTCTGCGGCGAGCCGTGCCGGCGGTGCGGTGGCGGATGCGCTGGCCCGCCACGACGGGGACCCCAACGGCACGCCGTGGGGCACGGTCCACGCCTACAAGGGCCTCGAGTCGCCCGCCGTGATCGTCACGGACGTCGACGGCACGACCCCGCGCTGGCAGGACCTCCTCTACATCGGCGCGACGCGCGCGACCGAGCGGCTCGTGATCCTCACGAGCCTCGACGAGATCCTGCAGCGAGCCCCGCTCCGCGCTTGAGCCGAGATATCCGGCGACTTTCGCCTCGAGAGGGAACGTGCAGATGGACGCCCATGGTCGCCGACGGCACTTAGGCTCATCTCATTCCGGGAGATCTCGGCGGATTCGAGAAAGACAAAGATGAGCGACAACGGCCAGTTCCAGACCTCCACCACGACGGTCGTACGGGGATTCGAGTCGCGAACCATAGCGAAGTGGGAAGCGGATGGATGGGAACTGGTCGGACAGTCGCAGGGCGCCCTGCGGAGTGAGCTGACGTTTCGGCGACCGAAGCCCAAAGTGCCGATGCGGCAGATCGCGATAGGGCTTGCGGCGGCTGTTGTCCTTGCCGCAGCGGTGGGCGTGGGATCCGCGCTCGGTAGCGACGACGACGCGCCCGCCACGTCCGAGAGCGCGGCGGCTCCCGCGGACACTCAAGTACCGGCCGCGGAAAGCGAGCCTGCGGTGACGGAGCCGGCTACAACGAGCGGGGCCGCCGCTTCCTCCGAGAATGCGGAGCCGACACCGCTGACCATCGAGAACAGCGAAGATCTCGCGGCTCTTCTGACCGGCCCGGACCAAGGCCCCACCGTTGAGCAGTTCGCTGCCGAGTACGAGGGCCGCCTGATCGAGTTCGACGCGAGCATCGGTGCAATGGCACTGCACAGCAGCTACTCGACCCGCTACGACATCTTGCTGACGTACGGCGATTACAGCGAAACCATCTCTCATGGTGGTCCTTCGTTCCAGTTCCGCGATGTCGACAGCGACGACGTCCCTGACTCGATCGGCGTCGGGGACAACGTCCGGATCACCGCCAGAGTGCTGGAGTTCGACAATTTCCGGTTGCTCTTCCAGCTCGAGCCCGTGGCGACGCAGATCCGATGATGCCGTCCGGCGCGTCGAGCTCAGATCCGCGTGTGAGCTGCCGCGGCGCATCTCCGCGAAGCGCGCGGCCGGAGTGAGGACGCACCGCCGCTAGAACCAAGAGACCCCGGTGGAGCTGCAGCTCCCCGGGGTCTTCCGCTTGCCGCGCATCCGCTCTGTTACCGACCGTGACGGCCCCCCGTGCGCCCGCGGCGACGCGCTCCTACCGTGAGAGCACACCATCCAGAGCGGCCGAGAGACCTGGCTCGACGACGCCGCAGCAACCCGTGATCGCGCGGGTGCTTCGGCCAGGACCGATGGACATCCCGCATCGAGACCGGCACCGAGCCGGCATCGACCGAGCCCGCTGCGCGTGCCCGGACGCGGCGACCTCGGGTCACGAGAGGACACCGCATGACCACGATAGACCGGAGCCGGCAGCGACGACGCGTGCTCGCCTCCTCCTTCGTCGGGACCACGATCGAGTGGTACGACTTCTACCTCTACGGCACCGCATCCGCCCTCATCTTCAGCACGCAGTTCTTCCCCGCGGGGAGCGCGCTCGCCGGCACGATCGCGTCGTTCGCGACGCTCGCGGTCGGCATCGTGGTGCGGCCGCTCGGCGGCATCATCGCGGGCCACCTCGGCGATCGCATCGGGCGCAAGTCGCTGCTGGTCGCGTCGCTGCTGCTCATGGGCGTCGCGACGACGATCATCGGGCTGCTGCCGAACTTCGCGGCGATCGGCTGGTGGGCGGTCGGCGCTCTCATCGTGCTGCGGGTGCTGCAGGGCCTGTCGGCGGGCGCCGAGTGGGGCGGCTCGGCGCTGCTGAGCGTCGAGCACGCACCGGCACGGCACCGCGGGCTATTCGGCTCGTTCACGCAGCTCGGCTCGTCCGCCGGCATGCTGCTCGCGACCGGCGCCTTCTTCATCGTGCAGCACGCGGTGAGTGCCGAGCAGTTCGCCGAGTTCGGCTGGCGGATCCCGTTCCTCATCTCAGCGGTGCTCGTCGCGTTCGGGCTCTGGATCCGGCTCGGCGTCGAGGACGCGCCCGAGTTCGAGGAGCACCGCTCGAGCGGCGTCACGCGCGCCCCGGTCGCCGAGCTGCTCCGCAACCACTGGCGGCCGCTCCTGGTCACGATCGGCCTGCGCCTCGGTCAGAACGCCGTCTACTTCCTCATCACCGTCTACATGCTCAGCTACCTCGCGAGCGAGCGCGGCGACACCACCTCCGGCGTCACCGCGGTGATGATCGCCTCGGCCGTCGGGCTCGCCGCGACGCCGCTGTGGAGCTGGCTCTCCGACCGCGTGGGCCGCCGCCGCGTCTCGATCTACGGCTACGCCGCGATCGGCGTGTTCGGCTGGGCGCTGTTCGCCTTCCTCGACGCCGGCCCGCTCGAGCTGCTGCCGCTCGTCGTCGTCATCGGCGTGAACCTCGCGCACGACGCGGTCTACGGGCCGCAGGCGGCGTGGTTCGCCGAGCAGTTCCCGGTGCACGTGCGCTACTCGGGCGTGAGCCTCGGCTACCAGATCGGCTCGGTGCTCGGCGGCGGCCTCATGCCGATGATCGCCGCGCTGCTCTACTCCGCGGGCGGCAACGAGCCATGGCTCATCGCCGGCTACCTGTCGGTGCTCGTGACGATCTCGATCGTCGCGGCCCTGTTCGCCGCGGACCCCGCGCGCGACCGGGCCGGCACCGACTTGGGCGACCTGCACGGCGCGACCGAGAGCATCCGCTCCACCACCGACGAAGAGGCCACCCCGACCGAGGCCGAGCTCGCGCTCGCCACCACCGAGAGGACCGCACGATGACCCGCCCCTTGCTGCTCAGCGCCTTCGAGATGCTCGTGCCCAACCACCAGTCGCCCGGCCTGTGGCGGCACCCGGAGTCGCGGGCGCGGGACTTCGACACGCTCGGCTACTGGACGGAGCTCGCGAAGACGCTCGAGCGCGGCGGCTTCTCGGCGCTGTTCCTGGCCGACATCCCGGGCGTCTACGACGTCTACGGCGACGGCATCGAGGCGACCGCGCGCGGCGGTGTGCAGTACCCGGTGCTCGACCCGCTTGTCGCGGTGCCGGCGATGGCGGCGGTCACCGAGCGGCTCGGCTTCGGCGTCACCGCGTCGGTCACCTACGAGTCGCCCTACCTGCTCGCGCGCACGCTCACGACGCTCGACCACTTCACGGGTGGCCGCATCGCGTGGAACATCGTCACCTCCTACCAGGACTCCGCCGCGCGCAACCTCGGCTACGACAAGCAGCTGCCGCACGACGTGCGCTACGACCGCGCCGACGAGTACATGCAGGTCATGTACAAGCTCTTCGAGGGCTCGTTCGAGCCGGATGCGGTGGTC
This sequence comes from Agrococcus sp. HG114, assembly GCF_024723325.1. Classification (GTDB taxonomy): domain Bacteria; phylum Actinomycetota; class Actinomycetes; order Actinomycetales; family Microbacteriaceae; genus Agrococcus. Next base: position 8,612 of record NZ_JANQCH010000004.1, on the reverse strand, counting down.
GCCGACAAGGACGCGGGCGTCTGGGTAGACCCAGACAAGGTGCATCCGATCGCGCACGAGGGCGAGTGGTTCACGGTGCCCGGCTACGCGCTCGCGCACCCGGGGCCGCAGGGCACGCCCTTCCTCTTCCAGGCGGGCGCGTCGAGCCGAGGGCAGGCGTTCTCGCTCGACCACGCGGAGGCGATCTTCTTCTCGGGCTCCACGCCGCAGCTCGTGCGCCGCTGGGTCGACGGCGTGCGCAGTGGGCTCGTCGAGCGCGGCCGGTCGGCGGATGCGGTCAAGATCCTGACGATCGCGACCGTCATCGTCGCCGAGACCGACGAGGAGGCGCAGGCGCGGCTCGAGGAGTACCGGCAGCACGTCGACATCGAGGGCGCACTCGCGCTCTTCGGCGGATGGACCGGCGTCGACCTGTCGGGCCTCGACCCGGATGCGACGCTCGAGCACGTGCAGACCGAGGCGAACCACTCGGCGCTCGCGTCGTTCACCACCCTCTCGACGGGCCGCACGTGGACGGTGCGCGACCTCGCGGAGTTCGTCGCGATCGGCGGCCGCGGTCCGGTGATCGTCGGCTCCCCGGCGACGGTGGTCGACGAGCTCGAGCGCTGGCGCGAGGAGTCGGGCGTCGACGGCTTCAACATCACGGCGGCGGTGCGGCCGGCCGATATCGAGCGCTTCGTCGACCTCGCGACGCCGGAGTTGCGGCGGCGGGGGCTGCTGCCGGAAGCTGGCGACGAGCCGAAGGGCCTCACGCTGCGCGAGGCGCTGACCGGCGCTGGTCCGCAGCTGCCAGAGGATCACCTTGGAGCGAGATTTCGGAACGCCGCGGCGCGCGTCTGATCGGCGAAGCTGCCTCTGCTGCGCCTTCGCTATCACGCAACTCGCTGCATTGTGCCTATCGCTTGCCGCAACGAGTCGGCCACCCGCGCGGCAGCTGCCTGCGGAGATACGGAGGGTAGCGCCGGCCACCAGAGTTCATGAATCGTGATGCTTCCGAGCGCGAGCCCGGGAAGTGAGCGCGCTTCGCGATCCGTGAACCCGACGATGAAGCCGACTGGCGAACCGTAGGCCGCGGCGAACATCACGGATTGTGCCACCGCGGAGCGGTTCCAGCCGCTCCGCGTGAGTCGATACTTCACGTCCCCGGTCAGCGGCGCTTTCGTCAACAACAGATCCGGATGAACGCTGAACGGAGGAGCTTTCACCAGCACCTTCCCGCCACCCCGGGGCTGCACCTCGTACGGCGCCAGAGCTCGGGTGAGCAGCTCTCGGATCCCTGACTCCACGATTCCGGGCGTCGCCAGGAGGAAGCTCTCGACTCCGGTGCCGCCCTTCGCGAGTCCGATACCGCCGGCCTCGACTACCACTCGGCATAGGTCTGCCAACCTGCGATAGGGAGTCTGGCCGCGACTCAGGGCCGGACGGACGTCCGATGCGACGATCGGCCCTACCTCGTTGAAGTCTCGCAACAACTCATTCGCGATACCTCGGACGCCGCCCGACAGAAACCTGTCGCTTGCGACCCGCCGAAGCGCCTCCTTCACAAGGCGATTGAGCGGGGTGTCCGCGACGAAGTCGTCCGCTCGCCCTCGAACCCGCATGCGGCCACTCAGGACGTTACGTGTGGTGGCAACGAGTTCGATGGTGCCCCGCACGCTGGCAGCCTCGTAGCTTCGGTCGGCGTACCCCCGCTGAAGGCCGAGCCGCAGACACCGCTGGGCCTCAGCAACAAGGGCGCGTGCGAGAACCTCTTGCATCTGCGCATGGGGTTCGACGGCCGCAAGAGACGCGCTCATCCGAGGCTCAATCTGTAGAGCATGAGCAGCTATGAAGAGGAAATGACTCAGGTCGATCTTCGGCACGATTCGCAGCGTCAATCCTGTAAGCGCCACCACGCCGATGACATTCGAAAATGACAACCGGAACTCGCCGGCCCCTGCCGCAACAATCGCGATGGCGGAACGGTCGGCATCATCGTCCTCGGAGCTCCGCCACGCGAGACGTCGACCCGCGAGTTCTCGACCCGCCGCAACCAGCTCTTCGGTCTGCAACGCCGTCAGGCGGACGCGGCGCCATTCATTCTCTCGAAGGACAACGTCAAGCATGCACGTTGAACATCTCGTTCAGCTCGAAGTCAGCAAGGCGACTGCGATCCATGAAGAAGTAGTCCTCCAAGAGCGGCATCAGCTGACGTCTGAAGAGCTGCCCCAGCACCTTCTCATCCATACGCGGCTTCATGAAGTACGAGTGTCCGATCAGCAGATCGTTCGAGGCGAGCTCCGCGCGCAGACGGCGGTTGAGCTCCTCAAAGCCCTCGTACAGCCGCTCCCCGAGCGCGTTGACCGAACCACGCCTGTAGTGCTCTCTAAGCACCTCTACGTCGGGTAGCAGTTCGAAGAATTCGAAGCGACGCCGCAGCGCCACGTCGAGACCTTGGGCTGAACGGTCGGCGGTGTTCATCGTTCCGATGAACTGCAGCTCGCGCGGCAGGCGGAACGACTCTTCGTGCATCAAGTTGACGACATCGTCGCGATACTCGAGCAGGTAGAGCAACTCGCCGAACACTCGAGGCAAATTCGCTCGATTCATTTCATCGATGATCAGCGCGCGAGTCAGTCCGTCTGCGTTGATCTCCTGGGCTAGGCGGAGGAGTACACCAGGTGTGCGCACGAACTCGAGCGTCGACTTGGCAGTTGCCGTCGGACGGAGACCCTCGACGAACTCTTCATAGCCGTAGCTCGAGTGGAACTGCACGAAACGGGTCCGGTGAGCATCTGCTGATCCGATCGACGCGGCCGCGATCCGCTTGGCAACGAAGGATTTTCCAGTCCCGGGAGGACCATAGAGAGCTATCTGAGGCCTCTCGCTCGCGAGAACGTCCAACGCCTCCTCGGCTCTCTCGACGGGCCATGTCAGTTCGCGCGCGAGACTGGCCGCTCTGGACGCCTGCGACGGCACGTATTCGATCCGAAGCTCGTCGGCGCCCGCGACGCCCGCCAGCTCCCCAAGCCGCGGAGGCAGCTGTTGCATCCGCGCGATCATCGCTTCGAGGTCTGCGAGCAACGCGTCGTCGGCGGGCAAGTCATCTGCGTCGTACCGAATCGCCTCTATATTGCCCAGCTCGTACTTGCGGCCCAAGTTGTTGTCAGCAAGGTCCATCGCCTCAGTTGGCTGAGCCGTCGTATCGGCAAGCGCGGCATTCGGGAGCAGCCGTCGCGCCGCCCGAACCATCTCGACTGCATCGGACCGATCCAGCCGAGTCACCCCAAGGTCCAAGCTCAGGTAGACGGCCGATCCGTCTCGTGAGAATAGGTACACGAGGTAGTAGCCATCAGTGGGGCTGGTGGAACGTTGCGGATCCGCGATATTGACCCAAGGCACCTTGGCCGCGTTGCCTGCGCCGTTGCTCTGCAACACCTTGAGCTCCGGATGCCCGCCTTGTAGGGCTTCCCGCAGGGCCGCCCCGATTTCGTTCAGAGCCGCGCCGCGCTCGGCCATCTCCTCCGTAATTTGGAAGGAGTAGTCGGACTGCAGTTCAAGCACGCGCCGCATAAGTTCGGCCATCCGCGTTCCAGCCACCAATGCCGGCTCCAATCGCCTGTGATCACCTCCACCATAGGTGAGCGATGCTCTGGCTCGTCGACTCTGGACAACGGGCCGCTGAGCGCGCGCCTCGAGCGGCCGTCACACTCCGTCACATCCCGCCGCGCTATCTGACACCGTGCGACCATGGAAGGCGACCCACCGCATCCGGACCGGGAGCCTCCCCATGATCACGATCGACCACGTCAGCCGACGCTTCGGCGACGGCCCCGACGCCGTCGTCGCGCTCGACGACGTCTCCATCGAGGTCAAGCGCGGCGAGATCTTCGGCGTCGTCGGGCAGTCGGGCGCCGGCAAGTCGACGCTGCTGCGCACCGTCAACGCGCTCGAGCGGCCCGACTCCGGCACCGTGACCGTCGACGGCACCGTCATCACCGGGCTCGAGGGCGCCGCGCTGCGACAGGCCCGCCACAAGATCGGCATGGTCTTCCAGCACTTCAACCTCGTCGGCAACCGCACCGTCTCGCAGAACGTCGAGTTCGCGCTCGAGGCGGTCGGCGTCAAGGGCGACGAGCGCCGTCGCCGCGCGCTCGAGATGCTCGACCTCGTCGGCCTCGGCCACCGCGCGAACGACCGCCCCGCGCAGCTCTCCGGCGGCCAGCGCCAGCGCGTCGGCATCGCCCGCGCACTCGCCTCCGAGCCCGACGTGCTGCTGAGCGACGAGGCCACGAGCGCACTCGACCCCGAGACCACGCGGCAGATCCTCGACCTCATCAAGCGCCTCTCGGGCGAGCTCGGCCTCACCGTGCTCCTCATCACCCACGAGATGGACGTCGTCAAGCGCATCTGCGACTCCGCCGCCCTCATGGAGCGCGGCCGCGTCGTCGAGCAGGGCCGCCTCGCCGAGCTCATCACGACGCCCGGCAGCCGCGTCGCCGCCGAGCTCTTCCCCGTCGGCGAGCCCCACCGCATCCCCGGTCACTCCATCGTCGACATCACCTACGCCGACCTCTCGGCCGACCGCCCCGTCATCGCGCAGCTCGCGCGCGACTTCGAGATCGACCTGTCGATCCTCGGCGCCGCGATCGAGAACGTCGCAGGCGTCCAGGCGGGCCGCACGCGGCTCGCGGTGCCGGATGCGTCCACGACGCAGGTGCTCACCGCGCTTCGGGCGCAGGGCATCACCGCGTGGGAGGTGCAGGCACCGGACGTGCAGGCGCAGGAGGTGACCGCGTGATCGACCCCGCCGCGCCGGAGTTCTGGCCGCAGCTCTTCGCCGTGCTCCTCGAGGGCACGTGGGAGACGCTCTACATGACGGCGATCGCGATGGCGATCACGTTCATCGTCGGGCTGCCGCTCGGGATCGTGCTCGTCGGCACCGAGCCCGGCCGCTTCCTCCAGGCGCCGCTCGGGCAGCGCTGGCTCGGCCGCGCGATCAACGCCGTGCTCGGCTTCGTCGTCAACCTCGGCCGCTCGGTGCCGTTCATCGTGCTGATGATCGCGCTCATCCCCTTCACGCGCTGGCTGCTCGGCTCGTTCATCGGCACCGGCCCCGCGATCGTGCCGCTCACGCTCGTCGCGATCCCGTTCTTCGTGCGCGTCGTCGAGATCGCCGTGCGCGAGGTTGACGCGGGCCTGTTCGAAGCCGCCGAGTCGCTCGGCGCCTCCCGCTGGCTCATCGTGCGGCGCGTGCTGCTGCCGCAGGCGTGGCCGGCGATCGCGCTCGGCACCGCCACGACCGTCACCTCGATCATCAACTTCTCGGCGATGGTCGGTGTGGTCGGCGGCGGCGGCCTCGGCAACGTCGCCCTCACCTACGGCATGCAGCGCTACAGCGCGCTCCACATCGTCTTCGTCGTCATCATCCTGTTCGTCATCGTGCAGGTCGTGCAGTGGCTGCTCACTCGGCTCGCACGACGGCTGAGCGGCGCCACCCCCGCCGCCAGCCGCGCCGCCCGACGGACCGAGCGCGCCGCGCTCGACCTCGACGACGCATCCATCGTCACCGCGCCGGCTCCCCGCGAGCCCGCGCGCGGCGACACCGACTCCCCCACCCGCTAAGGACCACCATGGCAAACCGCCGCTCCCTGCTCACCGCCCTCACCGCGGGCGCGACCGTCGTCGCGCTCACCGCCTGCTCGTCGGGCGCCGCCGACACCGCCGCCCCCGAGGACGGCTCGCTCGGCACCGTCCGCGTCGGCGCGCTCCCCGTGCCCGCCGGCGACATCCTCACCTGGGTCGACGAGAACCTCGCGGATGCGGAGGGTCTCGACATCGAGTTCGTCGAGTTCACCGACTACAACACCCCGAACCCCGCGCTCACCGACGGCTCGACCGACGCGAACCTCTTCCAGAACGCGACGTTCATGGAGACGTACAACTCGCAGGCGGGCGGCTCGCTCGTCTCGGTCGGCGAGGTCTACCTGCCGGCGGCCGCCTTCTACTCCGACTCGATCAGCTCGATCGACGAGCTCGGCGAGGGTGCGACGATCGCGATCCCGAACGACCCGACCAACGAGGCGCGCGCGCTCGAGATCCTCGCGGCCGAGGGGCTCATCGAGATCGCCGACGGCGCGACGAACCTCGACGGCATCACCGCGAACCCCTCGAACTTCCAGTTCACGGAGGTCGAGAACGCGACGCTGCCGCTCGCGATCCCCGACAACGACGCGGTCTTCGTCACCGCCTCGTTCGCGCTGCCGGCCGGGCTCACGCAGGAGCAGGCGATCCTCACCGAGGGCGACGACTCCGAGTACTTCAACGTGCTCGCGACGACCCCCGAGCTCGAGAGCGACCCGCGCATCGCGAAGCTCTACGAGCTGCTGACGGCCGACGAGACGCAGCAGTACATGCTCGACACGTGGGGCGGGCTCATCGTGCCCGTCGCCGACTGACGGATCCGCTCGGGGGCTGAGGCCCCGCCGCGCCGCGTCCCTTGAGGGCGCGGCGCGGTGCTCGTTCACGGGCTGCGGATGCGTCGTGTCCGTCGCCGTCGTCGGTCCCGTCGCGCTGGTGCCGGGCTGGTTGGTGACGCCATCTGCGGTCCTCGCGATGAGGCGCGCCGATGACGTGGCGGCCGGATCTGCGGTCGTCGCGACGCGCCAAGGCCATGTGGGCGGCCCCGCCTACAGTCGTCGCCACGGGCAGAGGGCGCTGTGGGTGGCCGGATCTGCAGCCGTCGCGACGAGGCACGGCGATGTGGGTAGCCCCGCCTACTGTCGTCGCCACGGGCAGAGGGCGCTGTGGGTGGCCGCACCTACAGTCGCCGTCACGGGCAAGGGCTGTGTGGGTGGCCGCACCTACAGTCGTCGCGACGAGGAGGTCGAGGGTGACGAGCATCGAGCAGGCGCAAGCAGCGGTCGCTGCTGCCCGCGCTGTGCTCGGCGATGCCGGCGCGTTCGCCTCCGCCCCGCGCGACGAGCTCATCGAGCTGCTCGCGCGAGTCGCCGAGCTCTCGCGCGTCGCCGACGGGCTGCAGGTGCACCTCGCCCACGCTGTCGAGGAGCGCTCGCAGGGCCCGAGCGACGAGCCGCTGTGCGCCCTGCTCGGTGCGCGCAATGCGAAGGAGGCGGTCGCGAACGCCTTCGGCCTCGGCTCGCGCCGCGCACTCGACCTGCTCGCGATGTCGCGGGCGACCTCGCGCGCGGCCTCCCTCACGGGCGCCGACATCCCGGCGAAGTACCCCGCGGTCGCGGGAGCGCTCGCCGAGGGCGACATCTCCTTCGCCCAGGCGCACGCGATCATCTCGACCCTCGAGCCGGCAGCGTCGCGCGCCGACCTCGACCAGCTCGCCATCTGCGAGCGAGCGCTCGTCGACGCCGCGACCGACCCGCGCACCCCGCTCGTGCCCGAGCTGCTCGTCGTGCAAGCCCGGGCCTACGCCGCGGTGCTCGACCCCGACGGCGTGCTGCCGAACGACGAGCGCCAGCGCGCGCTGCGCTCCGTGCGCATGCGGCAGCTGCCCGACGGCTCGTGGGATCTCTTCATGCGCTGCACCCCCGAGAGCGGCGCCGCCATCAAGGCCGTGCTGGATGCGCACACCGGCCCGCGCGTGAAGGTCGCGTTCCGCGACGCAGACGCGCCCGACACCGCCGACGAGGCATCGCTCGACGACCGCACCCCCGCGCAGAAGCGGCACGACGTGCTGCTCGCCCTCGTGCAGGCGCACGCGGCCTCCGGCGCCGCACCCGCGGCCGGCGGGGAGCCGCCGGTGCTCGTCTTCTCCGGCTCGATCGACGCCTATGCCGCGTACGTGCGCGGCGTCGCTCACGCCGAGCGCACGCTGACCATCGAGCACACCTTCGCGCTCGTGCCGATCGAGCGCGTCGACCAGCTCGTCTGCGACGCACGCATCCAGCACACCGTCGTGAGCGCGGTCGGCCACCCGCTCGCACTCGGCCGCGCCGAGCGCCTCTTCAGCCGCGCGCAGCGGCGCGCCCTCGCGCAGCGCGACAGGGGCTGCCGCGTCCCCGGCTGCGGCATGCCCGTCGCGTGGTGCGAGGCGCACCACATCGTGCCCTGGCAGCTCGGCGGCGCCACCGACGTCGACAACGGCATCCTCGTCTGCAACTACCACCACCACGAGATCCACGCCGGCCGCCTGCTCGTCGAGCCTGCCGCGCCCGAAGCGGGGATCTGGCGCATCGTGCCGCAGCTCCAGCCGGCTCGCAGGAGCCACGGCCGGCTCACGGAAGCCGTGCTGCTCGACGATGCCGCAGCGGCGGTCGCCGCGAACGCGCCCGCGCCACTCGCGGTGAAGATCAACGACTCCGTCGTTCAGCCGCGCGCGGCAGCGCTCCCGGAAGCGGGCGAGCGATCGCAGGCGCTCGTCGAACGCGAGGTCTGCGCGCCCGCGCGGCGCCGCGGCGCTCGCGGTGCCGCGCGAGCGGACGCTGCAGGGGGCAGCAGCGTCGAGATGCGCTTGCGCCGGCGACTGGGCGGGTGTCGAAGCGGTCGCAGCTCCTCGGCGCTCGTCGACCACGGCCGGCGACTCGACCGCGTGAGGGTCGGCATCGCGCTCCGCTGCTGAACTTCGACGAGATCCCACCGATACCCGGCATGTGCGCGCC
>NZ_JANQCH010000049.1 GCF_024723325.1 Agrococcus sp. HG114 | reverse complement strand
GCTCCAGCCGCGCCCAAGCAGCCCGCTCCCCCGCGCCAGCCCGTGCGCGCCGAGTCGCGCCCCGCGCAGCCGGTCGACTCGGGCGAGGGCCAGCGCGCGCAGGACGCGCCGCAGGAGCGCACCGAGGGCCAGGCCGAGACCCCCGCTCCGACGCGCGGCGACGGCGGCATCGTCGCGAGGACGACCCGGCAGGCGGCGCGCCCGAAGCCCGTGCCCGCCGACGCGCCGAGCGCGAGCGACAAGCAGGCGGCGAAGGGCGACGACGCCAAGCCCGCCGAGGAGCCGGTCGTCACGACCCTCCGCGGCATGCCCAAGACGCTCGCGGCCAACATGGACAAGTCGCTCGCGGTGCCGACCGCGACGAGCGTGCGCACCGTGCCCGCGAAGCTGATGATCGACCAGCGCATCGTCATCAACAACCACCTGCGCCGCACGCGCGGCGGCAAGGTGTCGTTCACGCACATCATCGGCTACGCGCTCGTGCAGGCGCTCAAGGCCTTCCCGAGCCAGAACGTCTACTACGACGAGATCGACGGCAAGCCCTCGATGGTCGCGCCGCCGCACATCAACCTCGGCATCGCGATCGACATCCCCAAGCCCGACGGCACCCGCGCCCTGCTCGTGCCGAGCATCAAGGCGTGCGAGACGATGGACTTCTCCGAGTTCGTCGCCGCCTACGAGGCGCTCGTGAAGAAGGCGCGCGCGAACAAGCTCGACGCGGGCGACTTCGCCGGCACGACGATCTCGCTCACGAACCCGGGCGGCATCGGCACCGTGCACTCCGTGCCGCGCCTCATGCAGGGCCAGGGCTGCATCATCGGCGTCGGCGCGCTCGACTACCCCGCCGAGTTCATGGGCTCGAGCCCCGAGCGCCTCGCCGACGCGGGCGTCGGCAAGACGGTCACGATGACGTCGACCTACGACCACCGCGTCATCCAGGGCGCCGGCTCCGGCGAGTTCCTGAAGATCGTCCAGGGCCTGCTCATGGGCGAGGGCGACTTCTACCGCGGCATCTTCGCCGACCTGCGCATCCCCTACGAGCCGATCAAGTGGTCGACGGATGTCTCGGTGCGGGAGTCCGACGAGCTCTCGAAGCAGACCCGCGTCGCGCAGCTCATCAACCAGTTCCGCGTGCGCGGCCACCTCATGGCCGACATCGACCCGCTCGAGTACGTGCAGCGCACGCACCCCGACCTCGAGATCGAGCACCACGGCCTCTCGTTCTGGGACCTCGACCGCGAGTTCGTGACCGGCGGCTTCGGCGGCAAGCGCTCCGCGCTGCTGCGCGACATCCTCGGCGTGCTCCGCGACTCGTACTGCCGCACGATCGGCGTCGAGTACATGCACATCCCCGACCCCGCGCAGCGCGCGTGGTTCCAGAGCCACCTCGAGGTGCCCTACGTCAAGCCGACCCACGACGAGCAGATGCGCATCCTGCGCAAGCTCAACGAGGCCGAGGCGTTCGAGACCTTCCTGCAGACGAAGTACGTCGGCCAGAAGCGCTTCTCGCTCGAGGGCGCCGAGTCGATGATCGCGTTCCTCGACTCGGTGCTCGCGGGCGCCGCCGCCGCGGGCCTCGACGAGGTCGCGATCGGCATGCCGCACCGCGGCCGCCTCAACGTGCTCACCTCGATCGCGGGCAAGACGTACGGCCAGGTGTTCCAGGAGTTCGAGGGCGCCGCCGTCTTCCAGGGCTCGGGCGACGTGAAGTACCACCTGGGCAACCAGGGCGAGTTCACCGCCGCCGACGGCTCGACCGTCCCCGTCTACCTCGCCGCGAACCCGTCGCACCTCGAGGCCGTCAACGGCGTGCTCGAGGGCATCGTGCGCGCGAAGCAGGACCGGCTCGCGAACGGCGAGCACACCGTGCTGCCGATCCTCGTGCACGGCGACGCGGCGAACGCCGGCCAGGGCGTGGTCTTCGAGACGCACCAGCTCTCGCAGCTGCGGGCGTACCAGACCGGCGGCACCGTGCACCTCGTGGTCAACAACCAGCTCGGCTTCACGACCCCGCCGAGCGAGTCGCGCTCGTCGACCTACGCGACGGATGTCGCCAAGGCGATCCACGCGCCGGTGCTGCACGTGAACGGCGACGACCCCGAGGCCGTCGTGCGCGTCGCGGAGCTCGCGTTCCAGTACCGCCAGGAGTTCAAGCGCGACATCGTCGTCGACCTCATCTGCTACCGCCGGCGCGGGCACAACGAGGGCGACGACCCCACCATGACGCAGCCGCTCATGTACTCCCTCATCGAGGCGAAGCGCTCGGTGCGCACGCTCTACGCCGAGAACCTCGTCGGCCGCGGCGACATCACCGAGGAGGAGTACCAGGAGGCGCAGGCCGACTTCCAGGGGAAGCTCGAGCAGGCGTTCATGGAGACCCACGCGGCCGCGACGGGCTCCATGCCGGTCGTGACCCCCGCGACCGCCCAGCAGGCGGCGGGCGAGCCGGAGTCGACCGGCGTCGACGCATCCGTCATCGCCGCGATCGGCGACGCGCACGGCAACACGCCCGACGGCTTCGCGATCCACCCGAAGGTCAAGCAGGTGCTCGACAAGCGCGTGAAGGCGAGCCGCGAGGGCGGCATCGACTGGGCGTACGGCGAGCTCCTCGCGCTCGGCTCGCTGCTGCTCGAGGGCACGCCCGTGCGCATGTCGGGCCAGGACACGCGCCGCGGCACGTTCGTGCAGCGCCACGCGGTCATGCACGACCGCCACAACGGCCAGGAGTGGCTGCCGCTCGCGAACCTCGGCGAGGGGCAGGCGCGCCTGTCGATCTACGACTCGCTGCTGAGCGAGTACGCGGCGATGGCGTTCGAGTACGGCTACTCGGTCGAGCGGCCCGACGCGCTCGTGCTGTGGGAGGCGCAGTTCGGCGACTTCGCGAACGGCGCGCAGATCGTCATCGACGAGTTCATCGCCTCGGCCGAGCAGAAGTGGAACCAGCAGTCGTCGCTCGTGCTGCTCCTGCCGCACGGCTACGAGGGCGCGGGCCCCGACCACTCGTCCGGCCGCATCGAGCGCTTCCTCCAGCTCGCCGCGGAGGAGAACATGACGATCGCGCGGCCCTCGACGCCCGCGAACCACTTCCACCTGCTGCGCCGCCAGGCGTACGCGCGCCCGCGCCGGCCGCTCATCGTCTTCACCCCGAAGGCCATGCTGCGCCTGCGCGACGCGACGAGCGGCGTGGAGGAGTTCACGAGCGGCCGCTTCCAGACCGTGATCGACGACGCCCAGGTGCAGGACGCCGGCGCCGTCAAGCGCGTGCTGCTGCACTCGGGCAAGATCCACTACGACCTGAAGGCCGAGGTCGCCAAGCGCGGCCGCAGCGACATCGCGCTCGTGCGCGTCGAGCAGCTCTACCCGCTGCCGATCGACGAGATCAACGACGCCGTCGACCGCTACCCCGGTGCCGAGCTCGTGTGGGTCCAGGAGGAGCCGCTCAACCAGGGCGCGTGGCCGTTCGTCCACCTCGCCCTCCCGCGCCACCTGCACGGCCGCACGCTCAAGGTCGTCGGGCGCCCCGCCTCCGCGAGCCCCGCGACCGGATCGGCGAAGCGCTCCTCGCAGGAGCTCGCGACGATCCTGGACTCCGCGATCGGCTGACGCATCGCCCGCCGCGCCTGAGCAACGACTCAAGCGCATCCGCAGATCCCCGCACGATTCCGCTCGTGCGGGGATCTGCGCTTGTCGGCGCCCGATCGCGCTCCCTACTGTTTGGAAACAGCGTTACGACGGGTCGGCGAGGACGTCGGCCCGCCACGGGAGCGGGTGGTCCACATGCAGCGAGCCGCGAGGTCGGATGCCTCGTCGCCGCTGGTCGCGCAGCTCCGCGCCCGCGCCTCGGCAGGCTCGCGCATCGTCGCCCCTGCGGTCGTGCTGCCCGGGGCGAGGTCCCCTCGGTCGTCGTCGACGCTGACCCGGCGCCTGCAGTGGGAGCGCCGCAGCCGCACCCGGCTGCGGCTGAGCGACACCGCGGTCGTGCTCGCGGCGACCGTCCTCGTCGCAGCCGGCACGACCGCGGACGGCGCCCGCCTGGTGATGGCGCCGGGATCCGCGCTCGCGGCACCGGCGCTCACGGCCCTCGTGTGGCTCATCGCGCTCGCGGCATTCCACTCGCGGGACGCCGACGTGCTCGGCGCCGGCGCGACGGAGTACCGGCGCGTCGCCCACGCGACGGGGCTCGCCTTCGCGGCGCTCGCGGCTCCCGCGCTCGCGGTCGACTGGCCCGACCTGCGCGTGCAGCTCCTCGTCGCGCTGCCGAGCGGGGCGCTCGGGCTGCTGTTCTGCCGCTGGCTGTGCCGCCGGTGGCTCGTCGAGCGCAGGCGCGCGGGCGAGTTCGCCTCGCGCACGATCCTCGTCGGCGAGCGCGACGAGATCGCGTACGTGCTCGAGCGGCTCCAGGCGGTGCGCGACCTGAGCTACCACATCGTCGGCGTCGCGGTCCGTGGCGGCGGAGGGCCCGTCGAGATGCGGGGTCGGGTGATCCCTGCGCTGCCCGCCGACGCGACCGTCGCGGAGAGCGCGACCCGGATGGGCGCGGACACCGTCATCCTCGCGGCGAGGACCGACGCGGACCCCGACTACCTCACGCGGCTGCGCCGGCAGCTCGAGGGCACGTGCGCCGAGCTCGTGCTGTTCTCGCGCCTCACCGACGTCGCCGGGCCGCGGATCTCGTTTCGCCCCGTCGACGGGCTCCCGCTCATCCAGGTCCGCATCCCCACGTTCGAGGGCGGGCGGCACGTGCTGAAGCGGGCGCTCGACGTCGTCGTCTCGTCGTGCGCGCTCGTCGTGGTCGCGATGCTCGCGATCCCGATCGCGATCGCGATCAAGCTCGACTCCCCCGGGCCGGTGCTGTTCCGGCAGCAGCGCATCGGCCGCGACGGGCAGGGGTTCGCGATGCTGAAGTTCCGCACGATGCACGTCGACGCGGAGGAGCGCCTCGAGGAGCTGCGTGAGCGGAACGAGGGCGCCGGGCCGCTCTTCAAGCTCAAGGACGACCCGCGGGTCACCCGCGTCGGCCGGTTCCTGCGGCGCCACTCGCTCGACGAGCTCCCGCAGTTCTGGAACGCGCTGCGCGGCGACATGAGCGTCGTGGGCCCCCGCCCCCCGCTGCCGAACGAGGCGAACGACTACGACGAGGTCGTCGTGCGGCGGCTCTACCTCAAGCCCGGCATCACGGGGCTCTGGCAGATCAGCGGGCGCAGCGACCTCACGTGGCAGGAGAGCGTGCAGCTCGACCTGCGCTACGTCGAGAACTGGTCGGTCATGCAGGACCTCATGATCATCTTCCGGACGGCGAGGCTCGTCCTGCACCCGATGGGCGCGTACTGACATGCGCGTCGCGATGCTCGGCACGCGGGGCGTGCCGGCCGCCTACGGGGGCTTCGAGACGGCCGTCGAGGAGGTCGGCGCCCGGCTCGCCGCCCGCGGGCACGACGTCGTGGTGTACGGCGACCGCACGCATCCGGACGTCTCGCGGCACCGCGGCATGCGCGTGCAGCACCTGCCCTCGCTGCCGGTCAAGCAGCTCGAGACGCTGAGCCGCACCGGCCTGGCAGCGCTGCGCGCCGTGGCGCTCGACGCGCCGCACGTCGCGATCGTCTTCAACGCGGCGAACGCGCCGTACGTGCCGCTGCTGCGCGCGCGCGGCATCCCGGTCGCGGTGCACGTCGACGGACTCGAGTGGCGGCGGGCGAAGTGGGGCGGGGCAGGCCGCGCCTACTACCGCTGGGCCGAGCAGCACGCCGTGCGAACCGCCGACGCGCTCATCGCCGACGCGCCCGGCATCGCCGCGTACTACCGCGCCGAGTTCGGCGTCGCGACCGAGCTGCTGCGCTACGGGGCGCCGGTGCTCGACCGCGTGAGCGCGGTGCCGCTCCGCGCGCTCGGGCTCGAGCCGCAGGCCTACCACCTCGTGGTCGCCAGGTTCGAGCCCGAGAACCACGTGCTCGACATCGTGCGGGGCTACCGCTCGAGCCGCGCGGCGCTGCCGCTCGCGGTCGTCGGCTCCGCGCCCTACAGCGCCGCCTACACGCAGCAGGTCCGCGAGACGGCCGACGACGACCCGCGCATCCGCCTGCTCGGCGGCGTCTACGACCAGGCGGTGCTCGACGCCCTCTACGCCTACGCCCGCACGTACGTGCACGGGCACTCGGTCGGCGGCACGAACCCCTCGCTGCTGCGCGCGATGGGCGCGGGCGCCGCGGTGATCGCGTACGACGTCGACTTCAACCGCGAGGTGCTCGACGACGACGCGTGGAGCTTCCGCACGGCGGACGACCTGCCCGCCGTGCTCGCCGAGGTCGAAGCGGACGACGGCCTCGTCGCGGTGCGAGGCGCGCGCGCCCGGGAGCGCGCGGCGCGCGAGTTCCGGTGGGACGACGTCGCCGACGGCTACGAGCGGCTCGCCCAGCGGCTCGCGGCCGGGCAGTCAGTCCACGCCGCCGCGAGGCGGAGCCGACGCGCGCAGCACCCGCTGCCGGCATCGCCTCGCCCCGCCCTCCCCGGAGGGACGGCGCCGTGGCCCGCCGCGAGCCGCTGACGTTCGTCACGGTCGTCTTCGAGCCCGAGGTCCCGCTGCTGCGCCTGCAGGCGCGGTCGCTGCAGCGCTTCCTCGACCCCGCGAGCGCGGCCGAGCTGCTCGTGCTCGACAACTGCGCGGGGGGCATGTCACGGCGCTCGCGCCGTCGGATCCTCGGCGAGCTCGGCCCCACGCTCGCGGCGCGCACCGAGATCCTGCGCACCGAGGACCTCGGGGTCGACCGCGGTGCCCGGGGCTGGCGCAGCCAGCAGGCGGCGAAGCTCCTGATCTCCCGGCGCATCCGCACCGCCCACAGCGTCGTGCTCGACGCGAAGAACCACCTCATCGGGCCCGCCCGGCTCGCC
Organism: Agrococcus sp. HG114; assembly: GCF_024723325.1. Taxonomy (GTDB): domain Bacteria; phylum Actinomycetota; class Actinomycetes; order Actinomycetales; family Microbacteriaceae; genus Agrococcus. Next base: position 9,044 of record NZ_JANQCH010000049.1, on the reverse strand, counting down.
GACTTCGTCGACGACGAGGGCCGCGCGCGCGGCGGCACCCACAGCTACGAGGCGCACCCCCTCCGCGAGGGCCTCGAGCGCACGCTGCGCTACCTGGGTGCGGACGACGCCGCGGTCGCGCGGCAGCGGGCGGACTTCCCGCGGACCGTCACGCCGTTCGTGCTCGACACCGCGATCGTGCGGCGGATGCTCGACGACGTCGAGCGCACCTCCGGACGACCGTTCGCCGAGGAGTTCGAGCGCGCGCGGCTGCTCGAGTTCTTCCTCTACTCCGGCTGGTCGATCCTCAAGGGCGACGGCGTCCCCGTCGACGGCACGCGGATCGACGCGCCGATCGTGTGGCCGAGGCTCGCGACGCTCGAGGGGGTCGAAGGGGTCATCGCCGAGGCGCGGGCCCACGGGTCGTCGTGGTTCGCCGTGCACCGTCGCGTCCTCGCGCGCGCGGATGCGCGGGGACGCCGACGGCTCGAGGAGCTGTGGGTCGCGAGCGACCTCATGGCCCCCGCGGAGGCGGCGCGCTTCACGCGGCGGTTCCGCCTCGGCTACGCGCCCGCCGTCGCGCGCGCCCGGCTGGGCGAGCGGCTCGCGCGCCTGCAGGGCGGGTGACGGGCGGATGCGCCGGGTCGCGTCAGCGCTCGAGCACGCGCTCCTCGGTCATCGCGCGGTAGTAGACGTCGCTGCCGCGGCGCGGCCTCGACTTGTTGAGCACGATGCCGATGATGCGCCCGCCGGCCGCTTCGAGCGAGCGGATGGTGCGCGCGAGCTGCGGCCTGCGCGTCTTCGACGAGTCGACGACGATCACGACGCCGTCGACGAGCGGGGCCAGCAGGTTCGAGTCGGCGACCGTCAGCACCGGCGGCGAGTCGATGATGACGGTCTCGTACGTCGCGGCGGCGGCGTCGAGCGCCTCCCGGAACGGCTCCGAGGTGATCACCGCCGCGGGGCTCGGCGGCAGCACCCCCGAGACGAGCACGTCGGGGCCGCGCTCCCCCCACGTGACGATCGCGTCGCTCAGGCGGATGTCGCCGACGAGCGCGGTCGTGAGGCCCACGGAGCCGTCGAGCCCGAAGAGCTCGTGCACGCGCGGCCGCCGGAGGTCGGCGTCGACGATGAGCGTGCGCTCCCCCGTGTCGGCGAACACCACGGCCAGGTTGGTCGCGAACGTCGACTTGCCCTCGCCGGGCGAGCACGACGTGACGAGGATGCGGCTCGAGCTGCCGTTGAGCGCGGAGAAGGCGAGCGCCGACAGCACGCGCCGCACGTCCTCGGCGACGGCCCCGTGGGGGTCGCGCGCGGCGACGAGGCCCGCGTCGACACCTCGCCTGGTGCGCGCGACCGAGCCGAGCACGGGCAGGTCCGTGACTCGAGCGACCGCCGCCTCGTTGCGCACGCGCGTGTCGGCGACCGTGAGCACGAAGGCCGCGACGAGCCCCAGCAGCAGCCCGAGCAGCCCCGCGAGCGCCGTGTCGCGCGTCTTGTTCGGCGAGCTCTGGACCGCGGGGGGCACCGCGACGTCGATGACCGAGGCGGTGATGCGCGCGACGCCCTCCTCGCCGCGGGACGCGACCTCCTGCACGACGGCGACGAGCTGCACCGAGACGGCGTTGGCCATCTCGGCGGCGCGCGCCGCGTCGGACGAGGACGCCGCCACTTCGAGGATGACCGTGTCCTGCGGGATCGTGATGCTGATCCGCTCGGCGAGGTCGGTCGGCGTGGTGTCGAGGCCGAGCTGCTCGATGACCGGCTCGAGCACGCGCGAGGAGGTCGCGAGCCGCGCGAACGAGAGCATCTGGTTCTGCGTGTAGGTCGAGCCCTGGTTGAGGTCAGCGCCGCTCGTGCCCTCGTTGAGGGCGAAGTAGAGCGAGGCGGCCGACTCGTACTGCGGCGCCTGGCTCGCGGAGGCGACGTAGCCGACGCCTGCCGACGCGACGACGAGGCCGAGGATGAGCAGCCACGACTTGCGCACCGCCTCCCACGCCCGCCCGAGCGTCCAGGGCGTCGGCCCCGGGCTCACGGGCGCGACCGATCGCGCGGGAGCTGCCGGTGCTGCCCTGTGACGGCGGCGATGCCATGCTGCATGGGCGGTACACTACTTCCCCCGACCGCAGGCGAGGGTGCCGCGGCCCCTCATGAGGCGATCCTCGGAGGAGGCAGAGGCGCCCGCACCCGGCTGGCCTCGGGCCGACCTGGGGAAGGGGGCCGGATGCGAGGGCTCGGCCGGGCGGTCCGCGGTACTCGCGGCCGGGGGCGCTGATGGCCTCCGACCTCGCGCACGCGGCCGCGCGGGGCTCGCTCTTCACCCTCGGCGCGCAAGCGGCGCGGATCGCGCTGCAGCTGCTGTCCGTCGTGGTGCTCGCCCGGCTCCTCACGCCGCACGACTACGGCCTGCTCGCGATCGTGCTCGTGCTCGTCGGCCTCGGCGAGATCTTCCGCGACTTCGGCCTCACGTCCGCGTCGATCCAGGCGCCCACCCTCTCGCGCGGGCAGCGCGACACCCTGTTCTGGATCAACGCGCTCATCGGCGCAGGCCTCGCCGGGCTCATGCTGCTCGGCTCGTGGCCGCTCGGCGCGATCACCGGCGAGCCGGAGATCGTGGGCATGGCGCAGTGGCTCTCGCTCACGTTCCTGCTCAACGGGCTCGCGACCCAGCACCGGGCGAGCCTCATGCGAGCGCTCCGCCTGCGGCCGCTCGCGGTGATCGACGTCGCATCGGCTGCGATCGGCCTCGCCGTCGCGATCGCGGTCGCGCTCCTCGGCGGCGGCTCGTGGGCGCTCGTCGCGCAGCAGCTGACCGCGGGGGCCGTCGTCGTGGTCGGCGCCGTCATCGCCGGTCGCTGGCTGCCGGGCCGCGTCGGCCGGGGAGAGAGCGTGCGCCCCATGGTCACGCTCGGCTGGAACCTCGTGGCCGCGAACCTCATCCAGTACGCCGCGCGGCAGGTCGACACGGTGGTCGTGGGGCTCCGCTTCGGGACCTCCGACCTCGGGCTCTACAACCGGTCGTACCACCTCGTGATGACCCCCCTCGGGCAGGTGCGCTCGCCGCTCCAGTCGGTCGCGCTGCCGGTGCTCGCGCGGCTGCAGCAGGATCGGCCGAGGTCGGACACGTACATCACCGCCGCGCAGCTCGCGCTCGGCTACTGCATCGGGGTGCCGCTCGCGCTCGTCGCGGGCCTCGCCGGGCCGGTCGTGATCGTCATGCTCGGCGAGCCGTGGGGGGACGCCGCGCCGCTGCTGCGCATGTTCGCGGTCGCGGGGCTGCTCACGACGCTCTCGTACGTCGGGTACTGGGTGTACCTCGCGCGCGGGCTCGGCGCGCAGCTCCTCCGCTACACGCTCCTCTCCGCCGGCATCAAGATCGCGTGCATCGCGGCGGGCTCGGCGTTCGGGGTCGAGGGCGTCGCTGTCGCCTTCGCGGCGCACGCCGCGATCGAGTGGCCGATCTCGCTCGTGTGGCTCGCGCGCATCACGCCGTACCCGACGCGGCGGCTCTACGCAGGAGCGATGCGGATCCTGATCGTCGCGGCGCTCGCGGCGAGCGCGGCGTGGGCGGTGAGCGGTGCCGTCGCCGCGCTGGGCGCGTGGGCCGCGATCGGGGCCGGAGCCGCGGCCGGGCTGCTGGCCGCGAGCGCCGCGCTCGTCGTACCGGCCTACCGCCGGGACGCCGCATCGCTGCTGCGGTTCGGGCGGCTCATGCTCACGCGCGAGCGTGCAGCGGACGCCGCAGAGCGCCGGGACTGAGCGCTCGAGCCGCGGCGCGGTCGTCGTCGAGCGCTCGCCAGGCCGCGGCGAGCCCGATGAGGAACCACAGCAGCATGCCGAACTGGGTGATGAGGGCGACCGCGAAGAGTCCCGGGATCTGGCCGACGACCGCGATCGACGCCGCGTTCGCCGGTCGGCGCAGCGCGCCGACGACCGTCGCGGCGAGCACCCCGACGACGAGCAGCACCGGGATCCAGCCGAAGCGCAGCGCGATGAGCAGCAGCGTGTTGTCGACCGAGTCGGCGAAGGCGCCGAAGTAGACGCCGTCGACGGCTCGGCCGGACCAGTCCCCTGCGCTGCCGAGCACCTGCACCTGGGACGCGAGCGAGAGCAGGCGTCCGCGGTAGTCGGCGCTCGCGCTCGCCTCGTCGCCCGCGGCGAGGAACACGTCGCCGATGAACGGCACGGCGAGCGTCGCGGCGATGCCGGCGAGCGCAGCGATGGAGGCGCGCGCGCTGCGCGCGACGGGGAGCAGCACGAGGCTCAGCGCGATCGTGAGCGCGACGGTGATGAGGCCGATGCGGCTGACGGTCGCGACGACCGCGCCGACGACGACGGTCAGCGCCCCGAGCATCCACGGCGCGGGCCACCGCGAGCCGATGATGCACGCGCTCGCCATCGCGAGCGAGGCGCCGAGCGCGATCGAGTGGCCGAACGCGCCCTCGACGCGCACGAGGTCGGAGCGCACCTGCAGGTCGGCCCAGGTCTCCACCGGCCCTCCGCCGGGCAGGAGCACGAATACGTTCGTCCCCGTCACGAGCTCGACGAGGGCGAGCGCGGCCGCGGCCGTGCCCACGACCGCGATCGTGCTCACGACGAACCGAGCCGGGAGCCGCGCGAGCACGAGCCGGCCCCACACGTACGGGAGCACCCACTCGAGCATCGCGATCACGGCGGCGGAGAGCGTCGCGAGCCGCAGCGCGAACAGCGCGAGCACGAGCAGCGCGAACGCCGCGACGAACCCGTCGACCGGCGTGAGCCGCACGTCCTCGATGCTCGTCGCGACCGCCGCGAGCGTCACGAGCGTGATCGCGGCCCAGAAGAAGCCGACGGAGACCCCGATCCAGACGGGCACGAAGCAGAGCACGAGCGTCCAGCACACGAACGTCGTGCGCGGGCTCGCGCGGAAGACGAAGAGGGCGACGATGCCGGCGCAGAGCGCGAGCGGGGCGAGCAGGAGCAGCGATGCGCTCATCGCCGCTCCTGCTCGCGCATCCTCACGAGCGCGATCCTGCCCTGTGCGCGGTCGTCAGTCCAGGCTCGTCACCCGGAAGTTGTCGAACGCGAACCCGCCGGTGGTCGTCGCGCTCGCCGATCGGTTGGCGTTCACGCCCACCGCCCCCGCGCCCGTGAGCGCGGCCGTGTCGGTCGCGGTGATCTGCCAGCCGGCGGGCCTCGTCGTGCCGGTGCGCCAGATGGTCGCCGAGATCGTCGTCGTCGCCGCCCCCGTGACCTCCACCTCGAGCGTGAACGTGTCGCCTGCAGCGCGCGTGAGGCCGGCCACCGCGAGCGAGCGGAGCACCGTCGAGCCGCGCTGCACGACGAGCCAGGTGCTGCCGTCGTCGCGCAGCCACGTGCGCACGCGGTAGTCGCCCGCCGAGCTCGACCTCGCGAGGACGCCCGCGTACGCGGAGCCGCTCGAGGGTGCCTGGTCGAGCCGCAGGTCGACCGACATGCGCGCGTCGCGGAGCGCGACCGAGCCGAGCAGCATGTGCTGCGTCTTCCCCGCGCCGAGCGTCAGCGTGCCGACGCCCCCGGCGACTGCGGCCTGGGTGCTCGTGCCGATCTGCACCGCCCACGCCCCGCCGGCATCCGCCGTGCCCCAGCCGGGCGACACGGTGCGACCGAACGCGTCGGACGCCGCGAACTCCTGCGGCGGCGGCGCGGTCACGGTGACGGATGCGGTGGCGGTGTCGGTCGCGCCGTCGTCGTCGCGCACGGTGAGGGTCACGGTGTAGCTCCCGGCCGCGGCGTAGGTGTGCGACGCGCTGACTCCCGTCGAGTCGGCGGATCCGTCGCCCCAGTCCCACGAATAGGCGGCGATCGTGCCGTCCGGGTCAGACGAGCCGGAGCCGTTCGCCGACACCGTCAGGCCGCTCGCCTGCGTGGTGAGCGCTGCGGTGGGCGCGACGTTCGCGGCCGAGACGGTGACGGGCTGCGTCGTGCTCCCTGTGACGCCGCGGCTGTCGGTGACGGTGAGCGTGACGCTGTACGTGCCTGCCGCGGCGTAGGTGTGGGTCGCGGTCACGCCGGCGCCCGCGGCCGTGCCGTCGCCCCAGCTCCAGGAGTACGACGCGATGGAGGCGCCGCTCGCCGCCGTCGAGCCGGAGGCGTCGACGCTCGCCCGCAGCGCGTCGACGCTCGTCGTGAACGACGCGGTCGGAGGCGTCTGGCCGGTGCCGATCGTGTGGTGCGCGGCGACCTGCGCGCTCGAGAGCGCCCCGCCGTACACAGCCACCTCGTCGATCGCTCCCGTGAAGTACAGCGACGACGGGACGCTCGGCCACCCGGAGAGGTTGTCGCCGCCGATCCGCCAGAAGCCGCTGTACTGCTGAGCGCTCGTCACGGTCGCGTCCTGCGCGACGAGCCGGCCGTCGACGTAGAGCGCGATGCCGCCGGAGCCCTGGGTCGCCACGACGTGGTGCCAGCGGCCGTCGTTGTACGCCGCGGGTGACGTGATCGTGCGCGCCTGACCCGGGTAGACGCCGAACGTGAGGCGACCGGTGTTCTGCATGTAGATGTGCCGGTCGTAGCTGCTCGACGAGCCGGTCTGCGCGCTGCCGAACCCGATGAGCTTGCCGCCGCGGGTCGTCGTCGTGCTGAACCACAGCTCGAGCGAGTAGGAGCTCGGCCCTGAGGCGCTCGCCGCCGACGACACGCGCCCGTTGGTCGTGCCGTTGAAGGCGGATGCGCTCTCCCCCGTGAGGCCCGGGACGGCCCCCGGGGTCGTGGCCGACACGCCGCTGCCGATGAGCGGCGTGCTCGAGCCCGCCCAGTCCTTCGTGATCGAGCCGAGCGGGTAGTACAGGCCCGCGCCGTCGTCGAGCACCTCGTCGACGTACGCCGACGTCTGCCCGGACGCGACCGTGACGCTCACCGAGCGGCTCGTGACGGCGTTGCCGTTCCCGTCGACTGCGCGCACGGTGTAGCTGTACGTCGCCCCGGGGGTGAGCCCGGTCTCGTCGAGGATCACCTGCGGCTGCGACCACCAGCTCGAGGGCAGCGTGCGGGAGGCGACGGTGCCCGCGCCGGAGCGCTGCAGCTGGTAGGTGAGGTCGCGGTCGTCGCGGTCCCAGTTGCCGGGGATCGTCACGCGCACGCGGCCGGCCACGACGGAGGTCGCGGTCGGTGGCCCCCACGACGCGGACGCGATGCGCGGTCCCTGCTTGGGTCCGCCCGGAGGAGCGGTCGAGAAGCGCACGAGGCCCTGGTAGCGCTGGTTGTTCACCGCCGGGAACTCGCCCGCGATCGAGATGTACTGGCCCGTGCCCGTGATGGAGAGCCCCGCCTCGCCCATCTCGGTCGCCGTGCCGACGAGGAAGTCCGGGTACCACGCGTAGGGCGCCGGTGCCGGGGTGCCGCTCCAGTCCTTGTAGATCGAGCCGACGGAGGGGCTGCGCGTGAGCACGCCGCGGGCGTCGGCGGTGAACGCCTCGGCGTAGCGGAACGTGCGGGGGCTCAGCTCGGGCGCGAGCCCGACGGTGTCGCACTGGTGCGTGTGGCTCGTCGCGTAGACGGTGCGGCCGGTCGAGTAGACCCCGTAGTGGTCGCCGTGGCAGTCGGCGATCCAGCGGATGGCGCCGGAGCCCGCCTCGGCGGCGAACACGCCCTCGAGGTTGCCGACCGTGACGTTCGCGTAGACCCAGCCGGTGCCGTAGACGCCGGAGGAGTCGGTCGTGAGGGCGAAGATGCCGGCGCGACCGGCGTAGGTGCCCTCGTTCCAGCCGTTGATGACCGTCTTGGGCGCGAGCCAGCTCGTGTCGAGCGCGCCCGAGACCGGGTCGAGCGCGGCGAGGCCGCGCTGCACGACGCCGTTCGTGAGGTAGAAGCGGCCGCCGACGATGATCCTGGAGCTGCCGGGCTCCTTCACGATCGCGTCGCCCTGCAGGTCGATCGTCGGCGCCCACGAGCGCAGCGCGCCATCCGCCGTGGCGAATGCCGCGAGGTTCTGCCGCGCGACGCCGTTGGCCTGCGTGAAGCGGCCGGTGACGTAGACGGTGTCGGCGGTCGCCACGATGCCGAAGACGCCGGCGCCGCCGATCGCGGGGCGGACGTCGTTGACGAGCGCGCCGCTCGACGCGCTCAGCACCGCGAAGTTGTAGCGCGCCTGGCCGTTGACGCTGCTGAAGGAGCCGCCGATGTAGACGCGGCTGCCGTCCGGCGAGACCGCGACGGAGCGCACGGGCCCGTTGACGGTGGGCGCCCACGGCAGCAGGCCACCGGTCGTGATGTCGAAGGCGAGCACGTTGCTGCGCGGGGTCAGGTTGGTGCCCGGGGCCGCGAGCGGGGGGCGCGTGTTCGAGAAGCCGCCGACCGCGTAGACCGTCGTGCCGATCATCGCCTGCGCCCACACGTACCCGGAGTCGATCTGCACGGTCGGCAGCGGGTCCGCGGTCACGACGGAGCTGTCGCGCTGCTGGAGCGTGACGGGCTTCGTGAGATCGCCCTCCGCCGCGCTCGCGACGGTCAGGCCCGCGCCGAGCATCGAGCCGGTGGCGACGGCGGCGACCGCCGCGAGGAGGGCGGCGCGGCCGCGGCGCCGGGATCGCATGGTGTCCATCAGGATGTCTCTCCCGTGAAGACCGCGAGCGGTTCGCCCGCGGCGTAGTTGACGGTGATCGTGACCTCGCGGCCTGCCGCGGGGTCGAGCATGAAGACGTAGGTGCCGGTCGCGGTGCTGCCCGGGGGCAGCGTGCCGGTGAGCGGCGAGGGATCGCCGGCGGTGGTGTCGACGCCCGGCTCGCCGCCGTCCGCGACGAGCGTCACGACGGCCGAGCCGACCTGCTGGGGCTCGCCCGATCCGTTGCGCGCCTCGACGACGACGCGGAGCGCGGGGCCGGAGACCTCGCCGGGCGTCTGGGCGGCGACGGTGATGGGCTCGACCGACAGGACGTCGACCGTGACGCCGGTGTCGAAGTCGACCGCTTCGCCGAGCGGCGCGCGGGTCGTGGGCAGCGCCGCGGGCTCGCGGGGCGCGGCGTCGGGCTGCCCGGGAAGGCTCGGCGCGGGGACGGCGGTCGCGCCCGGGGCCGACGGAGCTGCCGGGGCAGGAGGGGCCGGGGTCC
>NZ_JANQCH010000048.1 GCF_024723325.1 Agrococcus sp. HG114 | reverse complement strand
GAGCGCTTCAATCGCACCCTGCAAACCGAATGGGCCTACCGGCAACCCTTCACCAGCAACGCCCAACGCGCCGCCGCCCTTGCCCCATGGCTCGAGCGCTACAACACTGAACGCATCCACTCAGCCATCGGTGCCCCACCGGTCACCCGCGCGGCACCAACGTCATGACCGCGTACAGCTAGAGCGCTGCCGCCGACTGGGACTCGACCGGCACGAAGGGCTCGTCGAGCCCGAACGCGACGGGGCCGAAGGCCTGGAGCGCTTCAGGCGTGCGCATCATCGCGGGCGTGGAGATGCCGAGCACGCGCACCCGCTGTCCGTAGCGCAAGCCCTCCGTGGTGATCGGCTCGGCGGTGTCGGCATCGAGCACGCAGATGAGGTCGGGGACGATCGCCACGGTCTCACCGCCGCGCTTCGCGATCAGGTTCTCGTTCTGGAACTGCACCTCGAGCGCCTCGTTCCCGCCGTCCACCGGGTCGATGCGTGCGCGGCCCTTCGCGAAGCCGTCTGTCGTGCGGCGCTCCACGTCTGCGACCTTGCCGTGGAACAGCTCGCGCACGTGGTTGTAGAGCGTGGGCGCGAGCGAGGATCGGATCGCCTCGAAGGGCGAGCGATGCTGCTCCCTCGCCTCGCGGATGGCGCGCCCGAGGTCGAGGGCCATCGACAGCGTGCGCGGGATCGCCGTCCGACGCACATCGGCACCCGTCATCGCGTACTCCGCGATGTGCCCGACGCCGCCCAAGCGGATGGTGATCGCTCGCGCGAGCCACTCCATCTGCCGATCGTCGTCCCCTGTGTCGATGATGACCCGCTCGCCCCGCTCGCCTGCGAGCGCGAGGGGCGAGCCGTGCACGCCGTACACCGCGAACGTCTCCATGGAGAGCTCCGGGAACGCTCGACCCATCCCGTCCGCGTCGACCACGGGCAGCCCCGTCTCGGCGGCCACGACCAGGGGGATCATCGAGTTGATGCCGCCGCATTCGATCGGCATGGTGGCGTCCGCGGTCCTGCCGAGGTGCTCTTCGAGGATCCGCAGCGCGAGCGTCGGCTCGGTGCCGGCCGGGATCTTCTCCACCATCACCGTCGGCGCCCCCATCTGGGCCGTGGGGATGACGAAGCAGTCGTCCGTGAGATCCTCGGGGTCGAGGACCGTGATGCTCCGATCACCGAGCACCTGCTCGACGAGCCGCCGGCCGATGTACGGGTCGCCGCCCCCTCCCGTGCCGAGCAGCGTCGCCCCGCGGGCGAGGTCGCCGAGATCTGATGCGCGGAGCTCGAAGCTCATGCCGCCACCTCCTGGATCATGCCGTTGAAACGCGTGGGCGGACACCCGTAGCCGAAGTACGCGGGACCGGCGAGTGCCAGACCGCCGTCGGAGTGCCATCGCTCGTCTGCGGGCGCCGCAACGACTCGGACCCGTTGGCCGTAGCGCAGGCCCTCGGTCGTGATGGGCTCTCCCGAGTCGTGCTCGAGCACGACGATGAGGTCCGGAGTGGTGACGAGCACGTCATCGTCGAGCGTCGCGACGAGATGCTCGTTCTGGAACGACAGCGTCAATGCGCCGCGCTCGCCGTCGATGCGCGCGCTGCCACGAGCGAACCCCGTGGTGGTCGCGCGCGCCACGTCGATCACCTTGCCAGCGAAGAGCTCGCGACCGCCGAGCCGCTCGGCGACGGCGGCGACCGGGTCCGTGTTCGCGACGCGCGCGGCGCCGATCGCGTCGCCGAGCTCGACGCAGAGCGAGAGCGAATCCGCAACGAGCGACTCACGCGCCTCCGCGCCCGACATCGCGAAGCCCGAGATCATCACCGAGCATCCCATCTCGACCGCCGCGACTCGCGCGATGCGCTCCGTCCACATGTTGTCCACCGTCGAGAGCACCGCGGTGTTGCCCTTGTCGTCCGCGATGGCCAGGGGCGAAGCGGTGATGCCGTACAGGGTCGGCAGGACCATCTGCAGCTCGGGGAAGGCGCGGCCCATGCCGTCGCCGTCGAGGAGCGGGAGTCCGAGCATCGCGGCGGCCGCCACCGGGATCGTCGAGTTGACGCCCCCGACCTCCGCGCACGCGATGTGCGTCGGCCGTCGCTCGAGCTGGGCCGAGAGCGCTTCGATCGCGGCGACCACCTCATCGAGATTGGGCAGCTTCTCCACCATGACGGTCGGCGCTCCCATCATCGCGGCGGTCACGACGACGGCGTCGTCCGGAACCGACTCGAGCGGGACGACCTCCACGCTGCCGTCGCCGATAGCCTGTCGCGCGAGCAGCGCGCCGACGTAGGGATCCCCGCCGCCGCCGGTCCCCAGGACGGCGGCGCCGCGCGCGAGTGACGAGATCGAATCGGCCGTGATGTGCCAGCTCATCGGCTCATGTCCAGATCCCCGACGGCTTTCGCCCGCACTCGCGTCGCGTTGCCGGGGAGATAGGGCAGGGGGACCTCGTCGAAGTCGACGATCTGCACGCTCTTGGGCGTCGCTCCCGCGGCGATGGCCTTGTCGACCGCCTCCTGCCGCACGTCGTCGAGGATGGCATCGCGACGTCCTGGATCGACCGCCACGACCTTGTCGATCTCTCCACCGACCTGCGCGATCGAAGCGCCGATGGCGTTGGCGACCGCATAGTTGTCGGGGCGCTGCACCTCGCCGAAGATCGGGAGCACGTCCGGCAGGAGGATCGAGCCGCCGCCCACTGCGACTACAGGGATGGGAGCGGCCGACGTGCGCATGCGATCGACCGCCTCGGCGACGCGCTCGGCTATGCGGTCGATCACGGAGAGCGCGAAGCCACGATCGATGTGGCGGACGCGATCCGCATCGCCGATGTCGACTCGCCCCGCGGCGACGGCGATGTCGGTCGCCGTGAGGGTCGATCCGCCGAACACGAGGGCCTCCGCCGTCAATCGATAGCCGACCGAGGTCGGGCCGACCTCGCGCGTCGCCTCGTGCACGTGGCTCCCGCCGCCGATCCCGAGGGAGAGCACGTCCGGCATCCGGAAGTTCGTGCGCACGCCCGCGACGGTGACCTCTGTCGAGGTCTCGCGCGGGAAGCCGTTGACGAGCAGTCCGATGTCGGCGGTCGTGCCACCCACGTCGACGACGGCGCAGTCAACCAGCCCGCTCGTCGCGGCGGCACCCCGCATCGAGTTGGTGGGGCCGGAGGCGAAGGTCGCGACGGGGTAGCGCCGCACAAACTCCTCGTCCATCAGCGTGCCGTCGTTCTGGCTCAGGAAGATCGGGGCTGCGATGCCCTGGGCGCGCACGGCGGAGCTCAGACCGTCCACGATCTCGACGGCGAGCTCTCGCAGTGCGGCGTTGATGACGGTCGCATTCTCCCGCTCGAGGAGGCCGATGCGGCCGATCTCGTGGCTGAGCGAGATCGCCGCGCCATCGCCGAGCTCCTCGCGCACGATGTCTGCGGCAGTGAGCTCCAGGTCGTGGTTGACGGGGCTGAAGACGCTCGAGATCGCGACGGAGCGGATCCCGTTCGCCGCCATGTCGGCGGCGTGCCTGCGCAGCTCGTCCGCGTCGAGCGGAGAGATCGGGCGGCCGTCGAACTCGTACCCACCATGCGCGAGGTACGTGCGAGCGCTGATCGCCTGCCGCAGCTCACCGGGCCAATCGATCAAGGGCGGGAGCGCGCGCGTCGCGGGCAGGCCGAGGCGCAGCGCTGCCGTGGGCGCCAGGTTGCGCGCCTGGACGAGCGCGTTGATGAAGTGCGTCGTGCCGATCATGACGGCCGCGATGTCGGAGCCCTCGAACGGTCGGTCGGCGCGCAGCGACTCGATCGCCGCGACGATCCCGCTCGTGACGTCAGCGCTCGTGGAGCGCTTGACGCTGGCGAGCACGCTCGTCCCCTCCATGAGCACCGCGTCGGTGTTCGTGCCGCCTACGTCGATTCCGATGTGCATCGCGTCCCTCTCGTCCTGTTCTGTGCTGCGTGCTCGTGCGTCCGGTCGCTGGGAGTCAGCGCCCCGGCGTCTCGACGGCGACGCCTGCCGCGCCGCCCAGAGCGGTGTCGTTGTCCGTCGCGACCTCGCCAAGTCCGCGCACCAGGCCGAGCTTGCCGGCGACGACGTAGAGGACGAAGGAGAGCGCGAGCGCCGTGATGGATGGGATGCCCCAGGTCACGAAGTACCCGACCAGGCTCGACACGAGCCACACCACGAGCGTGGCGGGCACGATGCGCGGCGCCGTCGCAGGCAGCGTGCCGGCCTCTCGCGTGGCGTCCAGCGCGGGACGGAACCGGCGCACCACGAAGTACTCGGCGATGAGGATGCCAGCGATCGGCGGGAACGCTGCCCCGAGCACGGTGAGGAACGGGATGAACCCCTGGAGGATGCCGAACGCCGCCAGCATCGTGCCGACGACGCCGATGACGAGAGTCGTCGCGAGGTGAGGCAGGGCGCGGTTGAACGCCGTGGAGACGAAGTTCACGAGGCCGAGCACCGACGAGTAGAGGTTCCAGTCGTTGATCTTCAGGGTGCCGGTCACGATGATGAGCAGGCCGATCCACCCGACAGCAGACGTCACGATCGCGACGATGTTGCCGCTCTGGGCGGCGTGCGCGAGGAGCACGCCCGAGAGCCCGATCACGAACTCGCCCAGCGTGATGCCGACAACCGTGACCTTCACGACATCCCCCGAGGTCCGGTTGAAGCGCGTCATGTCGCTCGTGATGATCGCCCCCACGATGAAGCCGCCGGCGACCACCCCCGCTCCGGCAAACACCGACATGGGCTCTCCCGCAGGAGCGCTGTTCATGAGCTCCAGGAGCGAGTGCTGGCTGAGCTCACTGACGATCGACCATCCGACGAGGACGAGGAAGAGGGGCACCGTGATGTTCGCGAGCACCTGCATGCCCTTGAAGCCGAAGGCCACGACACCCGTCACCGCGAGACCGAAGATGATCGACCACGCCTGGATCGGCATGACGCCGGGCATGAGCGTGTCGAGGGATTCGGCCGAGATCGCGCTCTGGATCCCGAACCACCCGATCAGGCTCATCGCGATGGCGAGCCCTACCAGCGACGATCCGACTTCCCCGAAGCCCGTCCAGCGCGTGAGGAGCGACGTCTGCATGCCCTCCCGCTGACCGATGATGCCGACGACGATGATGACGAGCTCGAGGATGATCGAGCCGAGCAGGAACGCCAGGGCCGCATCCCAGAACCCCATCGCGTAGCCGAGCGTGGCGCCGAGGAGGAACTGCGAGAGTGCCGAGACCTGCCCGAAGCGCTGGACTGCGATCCCGAACCAGTGCCGGCGCGCCATTGTGGGGACGCGCTGCAGCGAATAGTCGTCGTGGGCTGTGGCTTCCATGGCGGCGCCCTCCTGCTCGAAGCGGTTGATGGCGCAACGGTATGAGTGGCGCTGAACGCGCGCCATGTGCGATCGGCCCTAACTCGACGCAAGGATGTGCATTGCGCACATCCCTCGCGCTGTCTCCGTCGATGGAAGTGGCGCCGAGCGACCGTTCAGCCTGCCTCCGCGAGGTAGCTGAGCTGCGCCGCAGTCGAGGCCTCGGCGGCCCCGCGCACTCGGTCGTCGAGGTCGACGTAGACGAGATCCGCGACGTCGCCCACCTTCGCCTCGGCGGCGGTGACGCCGAGGCTCTCGAGCGCGGCCCGCACCTGGTCGAGCCGCTCGAGCCGGTGCGCGCGGTAGCGGCGCGCGACCTCGGCGACCGACGGCAGCGGGTCGCCGTGCCCGGGGAGCACCTCGAGGTCGCCGAGCGCCTCGAGCTTGTCGAGGCTCGCGAGGTAGGGGGCGATCGCGCCGTCGGGGTGCATGATGACGGTCGTCCCGCGGCCGAGGATCGTGTCGCCCGTGAGCACCGCACGGCCCGGCACGACGATGCTGATCGAGTCGTGCGTGTGGCCCGGGGTCGCGAGGATCTGCAGCTCGACGTCGCCGACCGGGATCCACTCGCCGTCGGTGAGCGGGCTGCCGCCGTGGCACTCGTCGGGATCAAGACCGCGCAGCACCGCGCCCGTCGAGCGGGCGAGCTCGCGCGCCGCCTCGGTGTGGTCGGTGTGCTTGTGGGTGACGAGGATGAGCCGGGGCGCGAGCGCGACGAGGCGCTCGACGTGCTGCGCATCCGCGGGCCCGGGGTCGACGACGACCTCCCCGCCGAGCACGTAGGTGTTCGTGCCGTCGAGCGTCATGGGGCCGGGGTTCGGGGCGACGATGCGCTGGATGTCCACCATGCGTCCGAGGGTAGCCGCGCGATGTCACCGGCATCTGGTGGCATGGGGGCATGGAACCGCTCATCCTGATCGCCGCCCTCGCCGCCGTGCTCGTCGCGGGCGCGCTCGGCGCTCTGCTCGGGGTGCGGATCGGCGCTGCCCGCGCGAGCGCGCAGCAGGCGACGGCCGCCGGCGAGCTGCAGGCGGCCCGCAGCCGGCTCGAGGTTGTCGAGGCCGAGCGCGCTCGCGAGCGCGACGTGGCGGAGCGCCGGCACGCCGCGGAGCTCGAGCACGTGCGGGCCGAGGCAGAGCAGCGCGTGGCCGACGAGCGGCAGCGCGGTCGCGAGGCGCTCGCCGAGCTGCAGCTCGACGCGCAGCGGCGCGCCGACGAGTTCGCGAAGCTCTCGAGCGCCGCCCTCGAGCGCAACTCGGCGCTGTTCCTGGAGCAGGCGGAGGAGCGGCTGCGCCGGTCGCAGACCGAGGGCGCCGCCGAGCTCGCGAAGCGGGAGCGGGCGGTGCAGCAGCTCGTCGAACCGCTCTCGAAGTCGCTCGATTCGGTGCGCAGCGAGGTGACCGCGGCCGAGAAGGCGCGGGCCGAGGCGAACGCGGCGCTCGCCGAGCAGCTGCACGCGATGCGCTCGAGCTCCGAGCAGCTGACCGCCGAGACCCGGCAGCTCGTCACGGCGCTGCGCGCGCCGCAGGTGCGGGGCCGCTGGGGCGAGCTGCAGCTGCGCCGCGTCGTCGAGGCGGCCGGCATGCTGCAGCACGTCGACTTCACCGAGCAGGCGCACCACGCGACCGACGAGGGGGCGCTGCGGCCCGACATGCTCGTGCACCTGCCGGGCGACAAGCAGGTGATCGTCGACTCGAAGGTCGCGTTCGCCGGCTACCTCGAGGCGATGGAGGCGACCGACGACGCCACGCGCGACAAGCGCCTCGATGCCCACGCGCGCCACCTGCGCGACCACATCGACCAGCTCGGCTCGAAGGCGTACTGGGAGGCGGTGCCGGGCAGCCCCGAGTTCGTCGTGCTCTTCGTGCCCGCCGAGCCGTTCCTCAACGCGGCGCTCGAGCGCGACCCGACCCTGTTCGAGCGCGCCTTCGAGCGCAACGTCGTGCTCGCGACCCCCGCGACGCTCGTGGCGCTGCTGCGCACGGTCGGCTACACGTGGCGGCAGGAGCAGCTCGCGGGCGAGGCGATGGCGGTGCTCGAGGTCGGGCGCGAGCTGCACAAGCGGCTCGGCACGATGGGCTCGCACCTCACGAAGCTCGGCAACAGCCTCAACCGCACGGTCGAGGCGTACAACGCGTTCAACGCATCCCTCGACCGCAACGTCGTGACGCAGGCCCGGCGCTTCTCGAGCCTGCAGGGGCTCGAGCCCTCGCTCGAGCGCACCCCGCCGCTCGAGGTGCTCGCCGTGCCGGCGCAGAAGCCCGACGTGCACCGCGGCGACGAGCTCGAGGCCGCCGGGCCCGAGGCGGGCGGCGGCGCAGGCACGAGCGCCGACGACGCGATCGCCGACATGGCTCGCGAGGCGAGCGAGGAAGCGGGCTCGTCGGCGGTAGCGTGAGGCCGTGACCGAGATCCCCGTCGCCGCGACCCTCGTGCTCGTGCGCGACGGGCACGCGGGCGCCATCGAGGTGCTGCTGCTGCAGCGGCCCGATCGCGGCGCGTTCGCGGGCGGCTGGGTCTTCCCGGGCGGGCGGGTCGAGCCCGTCGACGAGGCTCCCGACGAGGAGACGACCGCCCGGAACGCCGCGGTGCGCGAGACCGCGGAGGAGACCGGGCTCGTCGTGCACCCCGACGCGCTCGTGCCGCTGTCGCACTGGTCGCCGCCCGAGCAGCTCGCGACGAAGTTCCACACGTGGTTCTTCGCGGCCGAGGCGAGCGAGGGCGACGTCGTGCTGCAGGAGGCCGAAGCCGTCGCCTCGATGTGGATCCGTCCGGCCGACGCGCTCAAGCTGCACGGCAAGGGCGAGCTGCGCCTCTTCCCGCCCACGTGGGTGACGCTCGACACGCTGCTCACGTTCCCGACCGTCGATGCCGCGCTCTCGAGCCTCGCGAGCCGCCCGTTGCGGCGCTATGCGACGAAGCAGGACCACCGCCGCGGCCTCGCGCTGTGGGAGGGCGACGAGGCGTACGACGGCGGTCCTGACACCGAGGACGGCCCGCGGCACCGCCTGCACGTCGGCGCGCTCCCGTGGCGCTTCGAGCACCGCTGACCCTGTCGCGAGGCGACTGACCGCTGATCCGCGCAGATAATGAGCCTGGCGAACTATGAGCCAGTCGGGGTACGATAGCGAGGTGCTGCAGGCCCCGGGAAGCGACGACGGACGCTCACTCGTCGACCCGCGGCGGCTGGGAGCATCCGCCGATCTCGTGCGCGAGCAGGGGCTGACCGATGCGGAGGTCGAGGAGATCGTCGACCTCTTCTCGGCGCTGCGTCGCTGGCACCAGACCTCGGCGGCGCACAGCGAGGCGAGCCGTCGCTACATGCAACTGGGCGAGAACGACATGCGCGCGATCCGCTACGTGATGTCGGCGTCGCGCGACGGCGCGATCGTCACGTCGACGATGATCGCCGAGCACCTCGGCATCACCGGGCCCTCGGTGACGAAGATGCTCGACCGGCTCGAGCGCGCCGGGCACATCCGGCGCGAGCGCCACCCCCGGGACCGCCGCTCGCTCTCGATCGTGGTGACCCCCGAGACGCGCGCGCAGGCGACGGCCACGGTCGGCGCCGATCACGCGCGCCGCTACGCGGTCGCCGCGTCGCTCTCCAGCGAGGAGCGGCGCGCGGCGACGAAGTTCCTCAGCGCCCTCGCCGACCTGCCGATCGTCGAGCACGCGCCCCCCGAGGCGCTCGCGGGCTAGGGCCGCTCCCAGGGCTCGATCGGTCCCCGCTCGACCGCGAACAGCGGATGCGGGACGGGCCGCCGCGCGAAGCGCAGCCGCTCCGGGCTCCGCTGCGCGAGCTTCGCCCGCAGGTGCGCCCACTCGTACTCGAGCTGGCCGTCGGTGACCGTCATGCGCGACGCGGGGCCGGGCACGTCGATGCGCTCGCGGTCGAAGCGGTACCCACGCGCGTGCGCGGCATCCGCGACGCCCGAGAGGTACGCGCCGATCGCCGCCATCGGGTCGGGCTGCTGCAGGAAGCGCTCGAGCTGCGGGTGCCGCGTGTAGCCGCGTGTGCGGCCCGCGAGCACCGCCTGCGCGAGCAGCCCCTCGCGCCAGCAGGCCGTGAGGCCCGGGCGGTCGAGCAGCCCCGGGTGCAGCGACCAGAGCCTCATCGCCGTCCTCCCTCAGCCGCCGCGACGATGCGGTTCGCCATCACGTCGAAGATCACGAGGTGGGCCGGCACGAGCGCCCACCAGTAGAGCCGGCCGCTCAGCCCGCTCGGCAGGAACACCGCGCGCTGCCGGTAGTGCGCCCCCGTCCCCCGCGTCGTCACCTCGAACTCGATCCACGCGCGACCCGGGACGCGCATCTCGGCGCGCAGCCGCAGCAGCCGGCCACGATCGATGCGCTCCACACGCCACCAGTCCACCACGTCGCCCTCCCGGAGGCGATCCGGGTCGCGGCGGCCGCGGCGCAGCCCCACACCGCCCGCGACGCGGTCGGCGAGGCCGCGCACGCTCCACAGCAGCGGCACCGAGTACCAGCCGCGCTCGCCGCCGATCGACTCGATCACCCTCCAGACCGCCTCGGGCGACGCATCCGTCACCCGCTCGCGCGCATCCTCGAACACCGTCGAGCCCGACCACTTGGGGTCGCTCGGCAGCGGGTCCGACGGGGCGCCCTCGATCGTCGCGGAGCGCCAGCTCGACTCGATGTCGCCCGACCGCTCGCGCACGAGCGCGAGCCGCACCGCCTGCCGGTACCCGATGAGGCCGTCGGGCGGCGGCGGGATGACGGCGTCGATGCGGTGCTCCTCGACGACGCAGTCGTGCAGGAGCGAGCCGATGAGCGGCATCGCGATCGCGCGCGGGACCGGCGTGACGAGGTTGACCCACTGCGAGGCGAGCCACGGCGTGAGCACGGGCAGCGGCGCGATCGGCCGCTGCGGGAGGCCCGCCTCGAGCGCGTAGCCGTTCATCACCTGGCCGTAGCGCAGCACGTCGGGGCCGCCGATGTCGAACGCGCCGTGCACGTCGTCGGGCACGGTCGCCGCGCGCACGAGGTAGTGCAGCACGTCGCGCACCGCGATCGGCTGCACGAAGTTGCGCACCCAGCGGGGCGCCGGCATGTAGGGCAGCACCTCGGTGAGGTGGCGGATCATCTCGAACGACGCCGACCCGGATCCGATCACGATGCCCGCCTCGAGCACGATCGTCGGCACGCCGGAGGCGAGCAGCGTCTCGCCGACCGCGACGCGCGACGCGAGGTGCTTCGAGAGCGGCTCGCCCTCGGGGTGGAGGCCGGAGAGGTAGACGATGCGGCGCACGCCTGCCGCGCGCGCGGCCGCGGCGACGTTGCGCGCCTGCTCGAGCTCGGCGGCCCGGAAGTCGCCGCCCGCGCTCATGGCGTGCACGAGGTGGTAGACGACCTCCCGCCCCTCGAAGGCGGCCGCGAGGGTCGACGGCGCCTCGAGATCGCCGCGCACGACCTCCGCGGCCTCGGCCCACGATGCGTCGGCGAGCCGGCCGGGGTCGCGCGCGAGCGCCCGCACCCGATGGCCGGCGGCGACGAGCCGCGGGATGAGGCGGCCGCCGATGTAGCCCGTCGCGCCCGTGACGAGCACGCTCCGCCGCTCATCCTCGGGCAGCAGCGCGATGGGCGCCTCCGGAGCGAGCGGGGCCGACCGGCTGCGACGGGCGGCGCTCGAGCGCTCGCCGCCGCTCATCGGGGCAGCACCGCCCACGCGATGCACAGCATCGTCACGAGGAAGCCGCACGCGTAGTTGACCCACAGGAAGCGGCGCCAGCCGCGGTTCGCGTCGGCGCTGCGCGCATCGCCCACGCTCCAGAACGGAGCGGCGAGCGCGATGTACGGCAGCGCGACGAGCGCGCCGAGCGACGCGGGCCACGGCGCGAGCAGCATGAGGAGGCCCGCGAGCGCCCACAGCGCGATCGCGAGCCGCACGGTCGCCGTCGCGCCGAGCACGGTCGCGATCGACGCGATGCCGCCCTCCCGGTCGGGCACGACATCCTGCACCGCCCCGAACGCGTGGCTCGCCATGCCCCAGCAGAAGAACGCGACGAGGATCGCGACCAGCTGCGGCGTCCACTCCGCGCCTGCGAGCACGAGGCCGTACACGGCCGGGCTCACGAAGTGGGTGCTCGAGGTGATCGAGTCGAGCACCGGCACCTCCTTCCACCGCAGCCCCGGCGCCGAGTACGCGACGACCGCGAACAGGCTCACCGCGAGCACCGCCCACGAGAGCGGATCGCCGAGGAGGACGAGCGCGACGACGAACGGCGCCGCGAGCCCGACGGCCCACGCGAGCGTCGCGCGGTGCGCGCTCGGCGGCAGGAGCGCGCCCTCGACACCGCCCTTGCGCGGGTTCTTCGCATCGGACGCGTAGTCGAAGACGTCGTTGATGCCGTACATCGCGAGGTTGTACGGGACGAGGAAGAAGAGCGTGCCGACGACCGTGCGCGCGTCGATGTCACCGGTGGTGAGCACCATCGCGGCGGCGAAGGGGAAGGCGGTGTTGATCCAGCTCACGGGGCGGGAGGCGAGCAGGAGGCGCCGCGCGAGGCCGGGACCGGCCGCCGCCCGCCTCGTCTCGGCGACCTCACGCATCCTGCTGCTCCGGCACGCTCGGCTCCCTCTCCCCCGCCCCGGCCCGCGGTCCGCGACCGCGCGAGGGCAGGAGCGTCCACAGCGCTGCGACGACGAGCAGCGCGATGAGCGCGTAGCCGAGGTCCTCGATCGGCACGTTGCCGAGGTGCGGGCCGAGCAGCTTGGCGTCGTCGTAGCGGAACAGGTCGGCCGCGATCATGACGGAGTCGAACACGACCGTCAGGGTGAGCACGATCCCGGCGGCGATCGCGAGCGCCGCCCAGCCGCGCCGGTCGCGGCGCAGCGCCATCACCGCGGCGACCGCCGCCGCGGTGAGCAGCGGGGCGAGCACGAGCGCATAGCTCACGGCGCCTCCCCCGACCGCTCCCGCCGGACGGCGAGGATTCGCTCGCCCGCGGCGAAGGCCACGAGCGACACGTAGGCGAGGAACGCGATGAACGCGAGCTCCTCGATCGGCAGGTGCGGGAGCACCTCGATGCCCGTCATCCACGGCGACGCGCCGAGGCGGAAGTTGCCCGTCGCGATGCCCGCGAGGTCGGTGATGAGCAGCA
This sequence comes from Agrococcus sp. HG114, assembly GCF_024723325.1. GTDB lineage: Bacteria > Actinomycetota > Actinomycetes > Actinomycetales > Microbacteriaceae > Agrococcus. Next base: position 3,493 of record NZ_JANQCH010000048.1, on the reverse strand, counting down.
CCGTCGCGGTGCCGACGATCGCGCCGAGCGCCCGCAGCGGGTCGCCGAAGAGCGCGAGCCGCCACCGGGCGTCGAGCGCGCCGACGCCGACTGCCGAGAGCACGATCGCGGCGAGGTACGCGAGGCTCATCGGGCGCGCTCCGCGGCTTCGGCGGCAGGCTCGAGCGGCCCCGTCGAGCGGTCGCCGCGCACGTGCTTGACGACGAGCTCGGCCGAGATGAGGCACATGGGCACGCCGATGCCGGGCACCGTGGTCGAGCCGGCGAGCAGCAGGTCGCGCACCCTCGGGTGCTTCGTCGACCCGCGCAGGAACGCGCTCTGCCGGAGCGTGTGCGCGGGCCCGAGCGCCGTGCCGCGCCACGCGTCGAAGTCGGCGGCGAAGTCGGCCGGCCCGATCGTGCGGCGCGTGACGACGCGGTCGGCGAGGCCGTCGATGCCCGCCCACGCGCCGATCTGGGCGATCGCGCGGTCGGCGATCGCCTCGACGGCGGCGTCGCCCGCGCCGTCGACACCGCCGCGGCCCAGGCGCGGGTCGGCGGGCACGGGCACGAGCACGAACAGCGCCTCGTGGCCCTCGGGCGCGACCGAGGGGTCGGTGGCGGATGTGCGGCTCACGTAGAGCGAGGCGGGGTCGGTGACGCCGTCGGCCGGGTCTGCTGCGGGCTTCCCGAAGATGCGCCGGAACCCCTCCTCCCAGTCGCGGCTGAACAGCAGCGTGTGGTGCGCGAGCTCGGGCAGCTCGCCCTCGACGCCGAGCATGACGAGCACCGCGGAGGGGCCCGCGACGCGGCGAGACCAGCGGCGCCGTGCGGCTGCCGCGACCCCGGGCACGTGCGCGAGGAGCTTCGTGTCGGTCGCGTGCCCGTCGGCCGCGGAGACGACGAGCTCGGCGTCGATGCGCGCGCCGTCCGCCAGCAGCACGCCGCGGGCCGCGCCGTCGTCGACGAGGACCTGCTGCACGCGCGTGCCCGTGCGCAGCTCCGCGCCCGCCTCGCGCGCGAGCCGGGCGAGCGCATCCACGAGCACCCCGAACCCGCCCTGCGGGTACCAGACGCCCTCGACGAGGTCGAAGTGGCTCATGAGGTGGTACATCGAGGGCGCCGAGCGCGGCTCGGTGCCGAGGAAGACCGCGGGGTAGCCGAGCGCCTGGCGCAGCCGCAGGTCGCCGAACGACCGCTCGATGCGCGCGTGCAGCGACTCGACGAGCAGGCGCGCGAGCGTGGGCAGCCGCCGCCCGAGCCCGAGGCCCGCGAATGCGGCGGGCGAGTCGAAGCGGTTCGAGAGCAGCCCGGAGGTCGCGAGCTCGGCGGTCTCGGTCGCCGAGGCGAGGTAGGCGCGCAGCCGCTCGCCGGCGCCCGGTTCGATGCCCTCGAAGCGCTCGATCGTCGTCTCGAGGTCGCCGGAGACCTCGAGCGGCTCGTCGACGCCCTCGTAGAGCACGCGGTAGGCGGGGTCGAGGCGCACGACGTCCGCTTCCGCGTCGAGGCTCGAGCCGAGCATCCGGAACGCGTGCTCGTACGGCTCCCGCATGAGCATCCACGACGGACCGGTGTCGAACGCGAAGCCCTTCGAGCGCCACGTGCCTGCGCGGCCGCCGAGCGCCTCGCCCTGCTCGACGAGCGTGACGTCGTGGCCGTCGCGCGCGAGCAGCCCCGCGCTCGCGAGCCCGGCGATGCCGCCGCCGATCACGACGATGCGGCTCATCGCGCCAGCTCCGGCCGAGGGGCGCGCGCGGTCGATGCCCGCGCGACGCCCGCTCCCAGCGCCGCGCGCGCGACGATGAGCGCCTTCTCGCCGCTCGGCACGCTGATGCGCCGCCGGGGCAGCTCGGCCGCGGGCGTCGCTCGGATGCGCCGGGCGAGCGCCGCGAAGAGGCCGTGGGCCGCGAGCACGGCCGGGCGGGCGTCGCGGGGCAGCAGCGGGATCGTGTCGCGGGCGACGCGCAGCTCCCCCTCGAGCCGGTCGAGCACGCGCGCGACGGCCTGCTCGGTCGGATGCGCCGGGTCGACGCCCGGCAGGTACGCACGGCCGAGGCCCGCGGAGTCGGCCCCGAGGTCGCGCAGGAAGTTGACGACCTGGAAGGCGCTCCCGAGCGCCCGCGCCCCGCGGTCCACGCGGCGCGCGTCGGCGTCGGGCAGCCGACGGCCGCCGAGGAAGCAGCGCACGCACATGAGGCCGACGACCTCGGCGGAGCCGTAGACGTAGGCGCGCAGCTCGCGCTCGTCGCGGAACGCGACCGGCTCGAGGTCGCGCCGCATCGCCGCGAAGAAGGGCGCCGTCTGGTCGGCGGTGATGCCCACGCGGCGGGCGGTCTCGGCGAACGCGTGCACGACGAGGTCGGCGCTGAAGCCGGTCGCGACCGCGCGCTCGACCTCGCGCTCGAGCGCGTCGAGCACGGCGCGGCACGCGACGGCGTCGAGGCCCGATTCGGCGCCGGGGCCGTCGACGATCTCGTCGGCCACCCGGACGAGCGCGTAGACCGACTGGATGTCGCCGCGCATGACGGGCGGCAGCAGCCGGCTCGCGAGGCCGAACGAGGTCGAGTACGCCTCGATCACCGCGGCGCTCGCCCGGCGCGCGGTCTGCGTGTAGAGGTCGAGGCCCGTCATCGTCCGCGCTCCGCGCAGCGCGCGAGGATGCCGAGCAGGTCGTCGCGCGCCGCCGGCTCGACGGGCGCGCCGGCGATGAGCGCCCGCACCTCGTCGACTCCCTCGTGGATCCGCCGCTCGACCTCGTCGAGGGCCCCGCTGCCGCGCATGACGTGCCGCACGCGCGCGGCGGCGCCCTCGTCGGCGTCCGGGTCGCCGTAGTGCTCGGCGACGCTCGCCCACGCGGGATCGCGGCTCGCGAGCGCCGACAGGAGGGTGGGGGCACCGGCGCGGATGTCGCTCAGCACGCTCTTGCCGGTGGTCCGCTCGTCGCCGAACACCCCGAGCACGTCGTCGCGCAGCTGGTAGACGACGCCCATCCGGAGCCCGATCGCACCGAGCGCCGCGATCGCGTCCTCATCGCGACCGCCGAGCACCGCGCCGAGCTCGAGCGGCGCGCGGAAGGAGTAGTCGGCGGTCTTGCCCTCGAGGATCCGGCGGATCGCGGGCTCGTCGGGCGTCCCGCCCGCGAAGAGCACGTCGTCGTGCTCGCCCTCGGCGGCGCGCAGCATCGCGCGCTCGACGATCGCGACGAGGCGCATCCGCACCGCCGACGGCGCGTCGAGCGCCGCGAGCGCCGCGAGCGCGCGCACGAGCAGGGCGTCGCCCGCGACGATCGCGGTCGTGAGGCCGAGGCGCTCGGCGCGCTGGGGCGGCAGCCCGGCGGCGGCGGCGAGGTCGCTCGCCTCGCGCGCGACCGACGGCTCGCCGCGGCGCTCGTCGTCGCCGTCGATGACGTCGTCGTGCACGAGCAGCGCCGCGTGCAGCAGCTCGATCGCGGCCGCGGTCGCGACGACCGCCTCGCGGTCGGCGGCGGAGCCCGCGGCCGCGATCACGAGCCGGGG
>NZ_JANQCH010000047.1 GCF_024723325.1 Agrococcus sp. HG114 | reverse complement strand
CGCCCGAGCAGCGGGCGCGGGAGGACCGGTCGTGAGCGGCGAGGACGAGCTGCGGCGCAGGCTGCAGGAGATCCCGGGCCCGCGCGCCGGGCTCGACGCGGATGCGGTGGTCGAGCGAGCGCGGAGGCGCCGGCGGCCGAAGGTCGCGGCAGTCACCGCGGCGGCGACGGGCGCGGGCGTGCTCATCGTCGCGCCCTTCGTGCTGCCGGGCCTCTCGCCGCTGTCGCCGTCGAGCTCGGTGCTGTCGGACCGGGGCGCCGGGCAGGAGCAGGCGCCGGCGGCCGAGCAGGACTCGAGCGGCGATGCCGGCGCGGCGGGCGCGGCCCCCGCGGCGGACGCGTGCGCGATCGAGGACGCGGAGACCGCACTCGGCGTCGACATCGCGTTCGGCGACGACCCCGGCGACGGCGTCGCCGACGTCGCCTTCACCTTCCTCGAGGACGCCTCGCTGCGGGTCGACGGGATCGGCGTCGCGTTCGTCGAGCGCGGCACGGGCAGGATCGTCGAGGCGCCCGACCCGGCGGACCCTGTCGTCGACGCGCTGCGCGGCTCGGCCCGCGTGGGAGCGGTCGCGGGCGGCGGGGGCGGCGCCGAGGGCTCCGTCGTGCTCGGCGTGCGGCTCGTGGTCGCCGACTCGGTCGCGTGCAGCGAGGGCAGCGAGCACGCCGCGCCCGCGCCCGTCGTGTGGCTCACCGATTCGAGCGGCGCCCAGCGAGTCGTCGTCGGCGACCCGTTCGGCGTTCGCTGACAGCGGCCTGCACCGGGGGCCATCCCCCAGGCGAGCGGCAATCTCCGCTGGTTAGACTCGCGCCAGGTCGGCACCCGATCCGCCGACGACAGGGAGCGCAGATGCAGGTCCGGTTCGTTCGCCCGTTCGCCGCCGCCGCCCTCGCGGGCGCGGGGATGCTCGGGCTGTCCGCCGGATCGCTCGCGACCGAGGACCCGGTCGACATCGGCGGCGACCCCTTCGTCGACACCACGGGCGACTACGCCGGGGACGACGCCGAGGTGACGAGCCACCTCGAGGAGGAGAACGCATCCTCGCCCGCCGACGTCTACGTCGTCGTCGTCGACTCGTACGACGGGATCGACCGCGGCGACTGGTCGGTGCAGGCCGCCGAGGCGTCGGGCCTCGGGCAGGACGACCTGCTCATCTCGATCGCGATGGACGACCAGCAGTGGGGCTACGCCTACCCGCAGGGCTACCCGCTCACGGAGGCGGAGGTGAACCAGGTCGCGCAGTCGACGCTGCTGCCGGCCCTCAACAACGGCGACATCGCCGGCGCCGCGATGGGCTTCGGCACGGCGGTCGCCGAGTTCGACGCGTCCGGCGGCACGGGCGGCACCGAGGTGAACGTCGGGGCGGATGCGGTGTGGCCCGTCGTGCTGCTCGTCGGCGGCGCGGCGGTGGTCGGCGGCGGCGCGTGGGCGCTCTCGCGCGGCATGCGCTCGCGGCGCAAGAAGCAGGGCGAGATCGCGCAGCAGAAGCAGCAGCAGCTGAGCCTCGAGGAGCTGAAGCAGCGCGCCGACATCGCGCTCGTGCAGCTCGACGACACCGTGCAGCAGAGCGAGCAGGAGCTCGCGTTCGCGGGCGCGCAGTTCGGCGAGGATGCCGTGCGCCCGTACCGCGAGGCGCTCGAGAAGGCGAAGGGCGGGCTGCGCGAGGCCTTCGCGCTGCAGCAGCGGCTCGACGACGCGTTCCCCGACACCGACCAGGAGCGGCACGAGTGGTCGAGCCGGATCCTGCAGATCGCCGAGGGCGCCGGCTCCGAGCTCGCGAGCCACGCGTCGTCGTTCGAGCAGCTGCGCGACCTCGAGCGCAACGCGCCGCAGGTGCTCGAGACGGTCGCGCAGTCGCGGCAGGCCCTCGACGGCCGCATCGCGAACGCGCGCGCGATCCTCGACCGGCTCGACGACGTGCACGCGGGCTCCTCGATCGAGCCGGTGCGCGAGAACATCGCGGGCGCCGAGCGGCAGCTGCCGAACATCGACGAGTCGATCGCCGCCGGCCGCGACGCGGTCGGGCGCGGCGACGGCGCGGCTGCCGCGCTCGCGGTGCACGCGGCCGAGGCCGCGCTCGCGCAGGCGTCGGGCCTGCTCGCCGCCGTCGAGCGCGCCGAGCACGACCTCGGCAACTCCGCGCAGCAGCTCGTCGGCCTCGTGCAGGACTCGATCGGCGACATCGCGGCCGCGAAGACGCTCCGCAGCACCGAGCGCGTCGACCTGGCCCCGCTCATCCGCCACGTCGAGGAGCAGGTCGCGCTCGCGCAGCGTCGCCCCACCGACACGCTCGCGGTGCTCGCGAACCTGCAGCGCGCGAACCAGCGCCTCGACGAGGCGACCGCGCAGCTGCGCGAGGGCGGCATGCAGCTCGAGCGGCAGCGCGCGGGCCTCGACCGCTGGATCGGCTCGGCGCGCGCCAACATCGATCGCGCGGAGGACTACATCCGCACGCGCCGCATCGGCGTCGGCGTGCACGCGCGGCAGCTGCTCGCGACCGCGCAGCAGGAGCTCGCGCAGGCGCTGCGGCTCGCGCAGCACGACCCCGAGACCGCGATCCAGTACGCGCAGGCCGCGTCGCAGCACGCCGAGCAGGCGATGCAGGATGCGTCGCACGACATCGGCGGCTGGGGCGGCCGACCGCAGAACCCGTACTACCGGGGCGGTGGGCGCGGGCAGGACATGCTCACGGGCGGCCTGCTCGGCTACATCCTCGGCGACATGCTGAGCGGCGGCGGGCACGGCCACGGCGGCGGCTTCGGCGGCTTCGCGGGCGGCTCCGACGGCGGCGGGGGCGGCGGCGGGCTCGGCGACCTCTTCTCCGGCGGCGGGGGCGGCTTCGGCGGCGGGGGCGGAGGCGGCTTCTTCGGCGGCGGCTTCGGCGACTTCGGCGGCGGGGGCGGGGGCTTCGGCGACTGACCCGGGAGCGGCCCGGACCTGCCCACCGGCTCGGCCCGACGCATCCACTCACCACTTGCACGGCACGACCAGACGACAATCGACCAAGGGCCGCCCCGGCGGCAATGCAGGAAGGAACCCCATGTCCAAGCAGTCCATCCTCGGCCGCATCGCGCAGCTCGCGAAGGCCAACATCAACGCGCTCCTCGACCAGGCCGAGGACCCGCAGAAGATGCTCGACCAGATGGTGCGCGACTACACGAACTCGATCGCCGAGGCCGAGGCCGCCATCGCCCAGACGATCGGCAACCTGCGCCTGCAGGAGCAGGACTACCAGGAGGACGTGCGCGCCGCCGAGGACTGGGGCCGCAAGGCGCTCGCCGCCTCGCAGCGCGCCGACCAGCTGCGCGCCGAGGGCAAGCCCGACGCCGACAAGTTCGACAACCTCGCGAAGGTCGCGCTCGGCAAGCAGCTGCAGTCGGAGCAGGAGGCGCGCGCCGCCGAGCCGTCGATCCAGTCGCAGAACGAGGTCGTCGACAAGCTCAAGACCGGCCTCGACACGATGAAGCAGAAGCTCGACCAGCTGAAGTCGAAGCGCTCCGAGCTCATCGCGCGCGCGAAGGTCGCCGAGGCGCAGTCGCAGGTGCACGACGCCGTGAAGTCGATCGACATCCTTGACCCCACGAGCGAGATCGGCCGCTTCGAGGACAAGATCCGCCGCGAGGAGGCCAAGGTCCTCGGTCAGCAGGAGCTCGCGGCCTCGACGCTCGACGCGCAGTTCGAGGCCCTCGAGGACGTCGGCCGGCAGACCGAGATCGAGGCGCGCCTCGCCGCGCTCAAGCACGGCGGCTCGGGCCAGCAGGGCCAGCTCGGCGCGGGCGGCAACGCGGCGCTCGGCGGCTCGCAGGCCGGTTCGCGGGGCGCGGGCGACGAGGACCACGTCGAGGCGGAGGTCGTCGACCGCTGACCCGCGGTGACGAGCGGAGGGGGCGGGCCGTCGGCTCGCCCCCTCCGTCGTGCGCGGCGCGGATGCGCCGGCGCCGGTGCGGGTCAGAGGCCCCAGTAGTCGAGGGTCGCCTCGCAGTAGTCGTCGTTCGTGCCCGTCGACCCGAAGATGAGCTCCTCGCTGAGGATCTCGCCGGACTCCGCGTCGACCAGCAGCAGCAGCCGGATCTGGCCGTCGTTCTTCGCCAGGACCCCGCCGTCCTCGCCGACGAGCCTCGAGCCGCCGGTCAGGAGCACCGTGATGGTGAGCGTGCCGTCGCCGTTGTCGACGATCTTGTGATCGCGCGCGAGGCTGTTGGGCTGGGTGTCGGTGACGGTCATGCCGTCGTACGTGAAGGTCTGGACCTGGCGCGCGTGCTCCTGGAACCAGAGGATCTCGCTGTCGCCTCGGGTGCGGATGACGCCGGACACCTCGACGTCGTAGGTGTACGCGGCTTCGATCCCGGCGCCGCAGAAGTCCTCGACGATGCCGCTGTCGGATTCGGTGAACGAGTAGCGCTCGACGACTTGAGCGCTGGCTGGAGCGGCGCCGGCCGCGACGAGGGCGCCGACGAGGAGCGCGGTGCAAGCCGCGCTGGTCTTGCTGAGCATGGACGTGCCTTCCGGTCAGAGTGGTGCGGAGGAACAGCGCCCACCTCGTGACCCGCGCAGTCCAGCCCCACAGCGACCGGCTGCGCCGACGACCCCTGTCCGAGGCCGAGCGTACCGGCGGGGACGGGAGCGTGGAACCCGCGGATCTGCGGGCGCTCCTACAGCTCGCGGGCCCGCGCCGCCGCGCCGTAGACCGTCTCGAGCTCGAGCGCGACGTCGGCCCAGTCGCGGCGCGTGGCCGCACGGCGCGCCGCGAGGCCGAGCTCGAGCGCGAGCTCGGTGTCCTCGAGGATCGCGTCCACCGCATCCGCCCACTCGGCCGGGTCACGGCTGTCGATCAGCACGCCCGTCTCGCCGTCGATGACCGACTCGACGAGCCCGCCGACGCGCGACGCGACGACCGGCGTGCCGCACGCGGCGGCCTCGAGCGGCACGAGGCCGAACGACTCCGAGCGGCTCGGCACGACGACGACGTCGGCGGCGTCGAGCAGCTGCGCGAGCGCGTCGCGCTCGACGCTGCCGATGTGCCGCACGCGGCCCTCGACGCCGAGCTCGCGCGCGATGTCGTGGAGCGACTCGAGGTAGCGCTCGTCGCCCGGCACCGCGTCGCCCGCGATGACGAGCACGGCGTCGTCGAGGTGCTCGAGCATGCGCACCGCGAGGTCCTGCCCCTTGAGCGGCTGCACGCGGCCGACGCACACGACGAGCCCCTCGTCGGGCAGCACGCCGAGCCGGCGGCGCACCTCGTGGCGCGAGGCGACGGGCTTCGGCAGGAACCGCTGCGCGTCGACGGCCGGGGGCACGAGCCACACCCGTTCGGGGCTCGCCCCGACGCCGTCGCACAGCACGTCGATCTCGGCGCGCGAGACGGCGGCGATCGCGTCGACCTGGTCGGCGAGGTAGCGCTCCGTGAGCCGGCGCCGCTCAGGCTCGGGCGGCTCGCCGTCGCCCTTCCGCCGGTTCTTCTCCTCGGCGAGCGTGTGGAAGGTCTGCACGATCGGGATGCCGAGCGAGAGCGAGACGGGCAGCGCGGCGAGGCCCGAGAGCCAGTAGTGCGCGTGGATGACGTCGTACGGCACGCTCGCGGCGCGCGCCGCACGCTCCAGCTGCTCGCCGAACGCGTCGGTCAGGATGGACAGCTCGTGCTTGCGCATCGCGCCGCCGCCGGTGTCGAGCGCCCGCAGGGTCACGCCGGGCTCGAGCGTCGTCGCGTGCGGCGCGCCCGACGACCTCGTGAACAGGTCGATCTCGTGGCCGCGGTTCGCGAGCGCGCGGGCGCTCTCGAGCACCACGACGTTCATGCCGCCGGCGTCGCCCTTGCCCGGTCGATCGGCGGGCGACGTGTGCATCGACACCATCGCGATCCTCACCGGGCGCTCCTCACTCCGGCAGCGCCCGCGAGCGAGCGGTGCGGCGCGGATCGGGCGTCATGGTGCCAGCGTATCCGCGCGCTATCGTCGGCCGCATGGCAGATCCGCGACGCAGGCGCGTGGCCGTGCTCTCGGGGGCGATCGCGGCCCTCGGCCACGGTGTCGGCGCTCTCGGCCGCGCCATCGCCGATCCGGCGTTCCGGGCGCTGACCGCGCCGCCGGTGGCAGCCGTCGGGCATCGGTTCGCGACCGCAGCGGCGCGCTCGTGGGGGCGCCTGCTCGGCGGCGAGGAGCGCCAGGTGGGCGAGCTCACGGTGATCTCGGGGCTTCCGCGGTGGGCGTTCGGGCGCGGCGGCACCACGGTCGGCGCGACGTTCTTGACGCGCGATGCGACCAGCCCAGAGATCCTCGAGCACGAGGACGTGCACCGCCGGCAGTGGCAGCGCTACGGCCTGTGGTTCATCCCGATGTACTTCGCCGCCGGCCGCGAGGGCGTCACGAACAGGTACGAGATCGAGGCCGACCTCGTGAAGGGCGGCTACCTGCCGAAGCGCAGCGTCGCCCCGCGCCCGCGTGGTCGCAGCGCGCCGCCGAGCCAGCAGTAGCGCGGCCCGTCATCGCGGCCGCCGCAGCAGCCCCGCCGAGCTCGCGCGCAGATCTCAACCGGCTCAGTGGTCCGCCGACGCGATAGTCGCGTCCGCCTACCACCAGCCCGGTTGAGAATCCGGGGGGCGCGGCTAGGGAGCGAGGCGGTCGAGGATGCGGCGCTCCCAGGGGATGCGGCGCTCGAGCTGGCGGCCGATCGCGAGCAGCGTGGCCTCCTCCCCCGGGCGGCCGATGAGCTGCACGCCCATCGGGAGCGCGTCTGCCGTGCGGTGGACGGGCAGCGCGATCGCCGGCAGTCCCGCCACGTTGACGAACGACGTGTGCGGCGTGTGCAGCACCTGGTGGCGGAAGTCGGCCTCGCCGTCGTCGACCGGGTACCAGTCGAGCGGGCGCGGCGTGAGCGCGGTCGCGGGCGTGAGCACCGCGTCCCACGGCGCGAACGCGGCGATCACGCGGCGCTCGAAGTCGGTCGCCCACAGCTGCGCGCGAGCGAGCCCGCCGGCGGTCAGCCGGTCGCTCGAGTCGATGATCCAGCGCGCGAGCGGCTCGAGCCGGTGCCGCTCCTCGACCGGGATCGGGATGGTCGCGGCACCGCCCCGCCACAGGTCGGTGAACGCCTCGGGGTAGCCCGTCGCATCCGGCAGCCGCACCTCGCCGACCTCGTGGCCGAGCGCCTCGAGCAGCGCGACCGTCTCGTCGACGGCGGCCGTCGCCTCGGGGGCGATGCGGATGTCGTCGGTCGAGTCCCACGGGGTGCCGCCGGTCATGAGCGCGATGCGGTAGCGGCCCTCGCCGCGGATCGCCGCGGCGAGCAGCGAGCCGTCGTCGTGCTCCGGCGGCCGGAGCGCGAGCTCGTACGGCGACCGCCCGTTCACGCGGCCGATGAGCGCGTCGGTGAGCAGCGCGACGTCGATCACCGAGCGCGCGATCGCGCCGGCCGTCACGAGCCCGCCGACGGTGCCGGTGCCGCCCTGCGCGGGGATGCGGCCGCGCGTGGGCTTGAGCCCCACGAGCCCGCACGTCGCAGCCGGGATGCGGATCGAGCCGCCGCCGTCGGAGCCGGGCGCGAACGGCAGCAGGCCCTGCGCGACCGCGGCGGCGGCACCGCCCGAGGAGCCGCCCGCATGCAGGTCGGGCCGGCCCGGCAGGGTCGTCGTGCCGTGCAGCGCCGAGCGGGTGTAGCCGGCGAAGCCGAGCTCCGGCGCCGCGGTGCGGCCCAGCACGACGCCGCCCGCCGCGTCGAGCACGCGCGGCACCGGGTGGGTCTCGTCGGCGATCGCTCCCTCGCGCCAGCGGCTCCCAAGGTCGGCGGGCTGGCCGGCGCGGAGCGAGAGTGCCTTGTCGGCGAACGGCAGGCCGTGGATGAGCCCGGTGCGGTCGTCGGCGTCGTCCACCTCGCGCGCGCGGGCGAGGGCGAGCTCGGCGTCGACGTGCACGAACGCGTTCGCCTCGTCGAGGCGCTCGATGCGGTCGAGGAAGTGGCGCGCGACCTCGACGGCGCTCAGCTGCCGCGCGTGGAGCAGCCGCCACAGCTCGAGCGCGCCGAGCTCGTGGATGGCCGTCACCCGAAGTACCGGTTCGCCCGCCGCTGCAGCCGCTTGCGCTCCGTGCGCTCGCGCATCTGCTCCCGCGTCGCGTAGTTCGTGAGCTCGCGGAACGGGTCGCGGCCGACGAAGGGCGGCGGCTCCTCGAGGATCGCCGAGATCGCCCGCTCGAGCTCCCAGTACTCGCCGATGCGGGTGCCCTGCCCCGGGTTCATGTGGCGCAGCCGCGCCTCGAAGCGCAGCTCGCCCTTCACCTCGATCTGGGTGATGAAGCCCCGCGTGGCGCCCGAGACGGTCACCATCCAGAAGCCGGGGCCGAGGTCGGTCACGGTCGCGTGCTCGTCGCTCGCCGCAGCAGCGGCGGCTGCCGCCGCGTCGGCGCGCTGCCGGGCGTCGCGCCATGCCTCGAAGTCGGTCACGGCTCCATCGTGGCACCGCGCGCCGACACCCGTGACGAGCGTGTCGCGGAGCGCCCGCGCGGCTCCCCTGCTCCGCCCCGTTCGCGTCCGGTCAGCGGCGCGGCCGCGGCCAGATCGCGATCGCGACCGCGACGGCTGCGACGAGCGCGCCGGTGAGCGCCGTGACGGGCACCATGGCCGGGTTGACCTGCGCGAGCCAGAACAGCAGCGCGACGACGAGGGCCGAGCCGACGACGACCGCGGAGCCCGCGATCCAGGGGCTGAAGTGGCGACGCACGCCGTGCCTCGCGAGCAGCACCGCCGCGACCATCGGCAGCCCGATCATGAGCCCGTAGACGACCCCGATCGCCGAGCCCTGCAGCTCCGGCGTGATGGCGGCGACGATGCCGAGCCCGACGACGAGGCTCAGGCCGAGCGCGAGCAGGGTCGCGGGCAGCGCGCCGATCGCGAAGCCGATGCGAGCGCGGTGCTGCAGGCCGGTCATGACGACTCCTCCCCGACGGATGGGGCTCCGCCGATGGGCTCAGCATCGCCGACCGCCCGCAGATTCGGGATCGCTGTTACAGAACGCTCCCCGAGGGTTCGCTCAAGCGCTGGGGTCGAGCGGGAGCGCGTCGGCGTCGGGCACGCGCCAGTCGATCGGCCGGGCGCCCTGCGCGGCGAGCGCCGCGTTCGCGCGCGAGAAGGGCCGCGAGCCGAAGAACCCCCGCCGCGCGCTGAGCGGCGAGGGGTGCGCCGACGCGATCGTCGGCACGCCGTCGAGCAGGGGCGCGAGGGCCTGCGCCTTCGCGCCCCACAGGATCGCGACGAGCGGCACGGCGCCGCCGTCGGCGCTCCTGCGGGCGACGAGCGCCCGGATGGCCTCCTCGGTGACCTGCTCCCATCCCCAGCCGCGATGCGAGTCCGTCACGCCCGCCTGCACCGTGAGCACCCGGTTGAGCAGCAGCACGCCCTGGTCGGCCCACGTCGACAGGTCGCCGTGCGACGCGGGCGGGATGCCGAGGTCGTCGTGCAGCTCGCGGTAGATGTTCGCGAGCGAGCGCGGCAGCGGCCGCACGTGCCGCTCGACGGCGAACGCGAGCCCGATCGAGTGCCCGGGCGTCGGGTACGGGTCCTGCCCCACGACGAGCACGCGCACGTCGTGGAGCGGTCGCCGGAACGCGCGCAGCACCGCGTCGCCCGCCGGCAGGTACGGGCGCCCCTCAGCGACCTCGGCGCGCAACCGCTCGCCCAGGCCCGCGACGACGTGCTCGACGGGGGCGAGCGCATCCGCCCACCCCGGGTCGACGAGCTCCGCGAGCGGTCCGGTCATGCGGCGAGGACGGCGACGCGCACCTGGTCGCTGCCGGCGTCGCGCTCGGCGGCCCACACGCTGCCGTCGCCCGCGACGACGAGGCCGGCGGCGCCTGCGACGAGCGAGGTGTTCTCGTCGATCGCGACGACGCGCTCGGCGAGCCCGGCGTGCACGATCGCGACGGCGCGCGAGAGGTTGCCGTACTGCGCCGCGTGCACGTCGACGACGAGGTCGACGAGGCCGAGGCCCGCGTCGAGCGTGACGTCGTCGAGCCCCTCGCTGCTCGCCTGCGGGCACACGGGCACCCCGCCGATGCGCCAGCCGCCGAGCAGCGCGACGTCGCCCGCGATCATCGCGCCCGCCGAGTAGCCCGCGTAGGGCACCCCCGAGGCGACGAGGCCGCGGATCGTGTCGGCCGCCGGCATGACGGCCGCGTGGTAGCCGGGGGTGAGCCCGCCGCCGATGAAGATGCCGTCGGCGCTGCCGAGGTCGGTCGGCTGCAGCGCGCGGTCGGGCCCGAGCTGCACGATGCGCACCTCGCCCGCGCCGAGCTTCGTGAGGTCGTCGCGGTAGTCGCCGTGCCAGCGCGCGCCCTCGTCGGCGTCCTCCGCCCACAGCACGCACGCGATGACCGGGGCGCCCTCGGCGCGCTCGCGTGCCTCGGCGACGAAGCGGCCCGTCCAGCGCGACTCGTCGTCGGCCCAGCCGCCGCCCAGCAGGTGGATGCTCATGCGCCCATCCTCCCGCACTTCTCGACGTCGCCGGTGGTCAGGCGCGGCAGCATGCTCCGCGCCCTGCCACCGGCGACGTCGAGAGGTCAGCTCAGGGTGGCGAAGGCGTCGTCGAGGATCTCGAGGCCGCGGCGCGCGTCGTCGTCGCCCATCACGAGCGGCGGCACGACGTGGATGCGGTTGTCGGCCGTGAACGGCACGTAGCCGCGCTCGAGCAGCGCGCTCTTCAGGCCGGCGACGACGGATGCGTCGACCGGCTCGCGCGTGCCGCGGTCGGCCACGAGGTCGAGGGCCCAGAAGCAGCCGCGGCCGCGCGCCTCGCCGATGACCTCGTGCCGCGACGCGAGCTCGGCGAGGCCGGGACCGAGGATGTCGGCGCCGAGGTGCGCGGCGTGCTCGACGATGCCCTCCTCGGTCATCGCGTCGATCGTCGCGACGATCGAGGCGGCGGCGAGCGGGTGGCCAGCGTAGGTGAGGCCGCCGGGGATCGCGCGCTGCGTGAACGTGCCGAGGATCTCGTCGCTGATGATGACGCCGCCGACGGGCACGTAGCCCGAGTTGACGCCCTTCGCGAAGGTCACGAGGTCGGGGCGCACCCCGTCGTGCTGGTGCGCGAACCAGTGGCCCGTGCGGCCGAAGCCGGCCATGACCTCGTCGAGGATCAGCACGATGCCGTGCTGATCGGCGAGCTCGCGGAGGCCCTGCAGGTAGCCGGGCGGCGGCACGAGGATGCCCGCGGTGCCGGGCAGCGCCTCGACGAGGATCGCAGCGACCGTCGAGGGCCCCTCCGCCTCGATGACGCGCCGCATGTGCTGGAGCGCGCGCTCCGACTCCTGCTCCTCCGTCTCGGCCCAGAACTCCGAGCGGTACAGGAACGGCCCGAACACGTGCACGTGGCCCGTCGCGAACTCGTTGCCGAGGCGCCGCTGGTCGCCCGTCGCGTTCACCGCGGCGCCCGTGTTGCCGTGGTACGAGCGGTAGTGCGAGACGACCTTCGCGCGCCCCGTGTGGACGCGCGCCATCCGGATCGCGTTCTCCACCGCATCCGCCCCGCCGTTCGTGAAGAAGACGGCGGCCATGGCGTCGATCTTCGAGAGGATGCGCTCGGCCGCCTCGCCGCGGACGAGGTTCGTCGTCGCGGGCGCGACGGTCGCGAGCTGCGCAGCCTGCCGCTGGATCGCCTCGACGACCTTCGGGTGCGCGTGGCCGATGTTCGTGTTGACGAGCTGGCTCGAGAAGTCGAGGTACTCGCGGCCGTCGTAGTCCCACAGGCGCACGCCCTCGCCGCGCGCGACCGTGAACGGGTTCGTGGTGCCGTGCTTCGACCACGAGTGGAGGATGAGCGGGTCGAGCGAGCGGGCGCGCTCGCCGTCGGCGGGGTCGAACTCGTGCTCGGGCATGGTGGCTCCTCGGTCGCTCGGGGGACCTCCTCACCGTAGCGGGCGGGATCAGGAGCGGGCGCGGCGGTGCTCCTGGAGCGCGGGGATGATGCGCTCGCCGTACTGGCGCAGCGTCTCCTCCTTGTCGTCGTGCATGACGTAGGCGGCGAACTGGTCGACGCCGAGCTCGCGCAGGCGCGTGAGCTTCTCGATGTGGTCGTCGGCGGTGCCGAGCACGCAGAAGCGGTCGACGATCGCATCGGGCACGAAGTCGACGTGGTCGTTCTCGGCCCGCCCGTGCGTGTTGTAGTCGTAGCCCTCGCGCGCGGCGATGTAGTCGGCGAGGTCGTCGGGGATCGCGCCGTGCGGGCCGTGCTTCGCGACGATGTCGGCGACGTGGTTGCCGACCATGCCGCCGAACCAGCGCGACTGCTCGCGCTGGTGCGCGAGGTCGTCGCCGACGTAGGCGGGCCCGGCGACGCAGATGCGCACGGCCATCGGGTCGCGTCCCGCGTCGGACGCGGCGGTGCGCACCCGCTCGATCATCCACTTCGCGATGTCGGGGTCGGCGAGCTGCAGGATGAAGCCGTCGGCGACCTCGCCCGCGAGCCGCAGCGCGAGCGGGCCGTACGCGGCCACCCACACGTCGAGCTGCGACCCCTCCGACCACGGCAGGCGCAGCGTCACGCCGCCGTGCTCGACCGAGCGGCTCGAGCCGAGCTCGCGGATGACGTGCACCGCCTCGCGCAGCTCCGCGAGCGACGTCGGCCTCCCGCCCGAGACGCGCACCGCCGAGTCGCCGCGGCCGATGCCGCACACCGTGCGGTTGCCGTACATCTCGTTGAGGGTCGCGAGCGTCGAGGCGGTCACGCTCCAGTCGCGGGTCGCGGGATTCGTGACGAACGGGCCGACCTTCACGCGGCGGGTGGCCGCGAGCACGGCGGAGAGGATGACGTACGGCTCCTGCCACAGGATGTGGCTGTCGAAGGTCCACACGTGGCTGAAGCCGTGCACCTCGGCGAGCTGCGCGAGCTGCACGACGCGGCTCGCGGGCGGGTTGGTCTGGAAGACGGCGCCGATCTCCATGGCGTCAGAGGAGGTACTGGCTCAGGCCGCGCTTGACGAACGAGCCGTCGCCCGGGCGCCCGCGGTACTCGCCGCCGTCGACGATCACGCGCCCGCGGCTCATGACCGTGTCGACGTGCCCGTCGATCTCGAAGCCCTCCCACGCGGAGTGGTCCATGTTCATGTGGTGCGCCTTGCCCACGCCGATCGAGGTGCGCCCGGCCGGGTCGTAGACGACGATGTCGGCGTCGGCGCCCGGCTGGATGACGCCCTTCCGGCCGTAGAGCCCGAACATGCGCGCGGACGTGGTCGCGGTGATCTCGACCCACCGCTCGAGCGAGATCCGCCCATCCACCACCCCTTGGTACAGGAGGTCCATGCGGTGCTCGACGCCGCCGATGCCGTTCGGGATCTTCGAGAAGTCGCCGCGGCCGAGCTCCTTCTGATCCTTCATGCAGAACGGGCAGTGGTCGGTGGAGACCATCTGCAGGTCGTTCGTGCGCAGCGCCTGCCACAGCTCGTCCTGGTGGTGCTCCTGCTTCGAGCGCAGCGGCGTCGAGCACACCCACTTCGCGCCCTCGAAGCTGCCCCACTCCTCGCTCGACGCCCCGAGCTGCTCCTCGAGCGAGAGGTAGAGGTACTGCGGGCACGTCTCGCCGAACACGTTCTGGCCCCGGTCGCGGGCGGCGGCGAGCTGCGCGACCGCCTGCTTCGCGCTCACGTGCACGACGTAGAGCGGGGCGCCCGTGAGGTGCGCGAGCATGATCGCCCGGTGCGTGGCCTCCTCCTCCATCTGCCACGCGCGCGCAACGCCGTGGAAGTAGGGGTCCGTCTTCCCCTCGGCGAGGAGCTGGCGCACGAGCACGTCGATCGCGGGCCCGTTCTCGGCGTGCATCATCGTCATGAGCCCCGTGTCGGCGGCGACCTGCATGGCCTGCAGGATCTGCGCGTCGTCGGAGTAGAACACCCCCGGGTAGGCCATGAAGAGCTTGTAGCTCGAGACGCCCTCGTCGGCGAGGCCGCGGAGCGCCGCGAGCGACGCCTCGTTCACGTCGCCGACGATCTGGTGGAAGCCGTAGTCGATCGCGCACGTGCCCGCGGCCTTGTCGTGCCACGCGGCGAGCCCGTCCTCGACCCGCTGCCCGTGCGTCTGCACCGCGAAGTCGATGATCGTGGTCGTGCCGCCCCACGCGGCGGCGCGCGTGCCGGTCTCGAACGTGTCGCTCGCGGCGGTGCCGCCGAACGGCAGCTCCATGTGGGTGTGCGCGTCGATGCCGCCGGGGATCACGTACTTGCCGCCCGCGTCGATCACGCGGTCGACCGAGCGCGCGAGGTCGACGCCGAGCAGCGCGCTGCCGGGCTCGAGCACCGCGCGGATCGTCTCCCCGTCGACGAGCACGTCGGCGGCGGATGCGCCGGTGGCGCTCACGACGGTGCCGCCGGTGATGAGGGTGGTGGGCATGCTCGCTCCCTACGGCTTCGCGATCCGGGTGTAGGAGTCTGGCCGGCGGTCGCGGTAGAACTGCCAGTCGTCGCGCATCTGCTGCACGAGGTCGAGGTCGAGGTCGCGCACGAGCAGCTCCTCGTCGGTCGCCGAGCCCTTCGCGCCCACGAAGTCGCCCCGCGGGTCGATCACCTGGCTCGTGCCGTAGAAGTCGACGGCGAGCTCGCCGTACTCGTTGTCCTCGCGCCCGACGCGGTTGGGCTGCAGCACGAAGTAGCCGTTCGCGACCGCGGCGGCGGGGCCCTCGATCTCCCACAGCCGGTTCGAGAGCCCGGGCTTCGTCGCGTTCGGGTTGAACACCATGTGGGCGCCCGCGAGCCCGAGCTCGCGCCAGCCCTCGGGGAAGTGCCGGTCGTAGCAGATGTAGACGCCGAGCTTGCCGACGGCGGTGTCGAAGACGGGGTAGCCGAGGTTGCCGGGGCGGAAGTAGAACTTCTCCCAGAAGCGGTCGAGGTGCGGCAGGTGGTGCTTGCGGTAGGTGCCGAGGACCGTGCCGTCGGCGTCGACGACGACCGCGGAGTTGTAGTAGACCCCGGTCTGCTCCTCCTCGTAGATCGGCAGGATCGAGACCATGCCGAGCTCCTTCGCGAGCGCCGCGAAGCGCTGCACGACGGGCCCGTCGGCGGGCTCCGCGTAGCGGTAGTACTTCTGGTCCTGCGTGATGCCGAAGTAGGGGCCGTAGAAGAGCTCCTGGAAGCAGATCACCTCGGCGCCCTGCTCCGCCGCCTCGCGCGCGAACGCCTCGTGGCGGTCGAGCATCGACGCCTTGTCGCCCGTCCAGGTGGTCTGGGTGATCGCTGCGCGGACCCGGGTCATGGCTCTCCTCGGCTTCCTCGGCACCGTGGGACCGCATCCGCGACCCCGCGTCGACGCTGACGCCCGCCCGTGCGCGGACCCTGCGGCCCGCGCGTCGAGCGACGGTGCCCTGAGTCTGCTGGGCGGCGATACAGTGGTCAAGCGCCGGGCATCACCTCCGCGCGCGGACCCCAGCATTCCGTTCGCGCCAGCCTGCCTGAGGAGAGCCCGTGACCCGCCGCCCCACCGCCGCCATCGCCGCCATCGCCGTCGCCCTGCTGACCGGCTGCGCGCAGGCCTCGCCGCCCGCCGCGTCCCCGTCGGCGGAGCGCGCCGCAGCGATCGACGACTGCGGCGTCGCGGTGACGCCGATGGCGGCGCCTGCCGAGCGCATCGTCGCGGTGAAGTCGACCGCCGCGGAGCTCGTCGTCGCGCTCGGGCTGGGCGACGCGCTCGTGTCGACGGCGTTCCTCGACGGGCCGCTCGAGGGCAGCGACGCACCGACGATCGAGGGCATGCCGTCGCGCGAGGCGGTGCTCGCGCTCGAGCCGGACGCGGTCGTCGCGGGCTGGGAGTCGGCGTTCGCGCCGGAGGCGATCGGCGACCGCGGGCAGCTCGCGCAGCTGGGCGTCACGACGTGGGTCTCCCCCGCCGCGTGCTGGTCGACGGAGGTGCCGCCGCTCACGTGGGACGCGCTCTTCGACGAGCTCGAGACCGCAGGCAGCGTGCTCGGCGTCCCTGACGCGGGCGCGACGCTCGCGAGCGAGCAGCGCGCCGCGCTCGAGTCCGTCGAGCCGGTCGCGGGTGCCCCGCGCGCGCTCTGGTACTCCTCGGGCGAGGACGCGCCGTACGTCGGCGCGGGCTCGGGTGCCCCGCAGCTCGTGCTCGAGGCGGCAGGGCTCGAGAACGTGACCGCCGACGTCGACGAGACCTGGACGACGCTGTCGTGGGAGGCGGTCGCCGCGAGCGAGCCCGACGTCATCGTGCTCGTCGACGCCGCGTGGCACAGCGCCGAGTCGAAGATCGAGCGGCTGCGCGCCAATCCCGCGACGGCCGAGCTGGCGGCGGTGCGCGACGGCCGCTTCGTCGTCGTGCCGTTCCCGATGGCGGAGGCCGGGGTCGGCTCGGTCGAGGCCGCTCGCCTCGTCGCCGACGAGGTGAGGGGGATGGGGCTCGGATGACCCGCACCGACGGGGCGCGCACGACGGCGGCGGGCGCATCGACGGCTCCGCCGCGAGCGTCGGCGCCCATCGCCGCCCGGCAGCCGGTGCCGGTGGCCGGCGCGACCGCTCCTGCGC